>JAKEHA010000014.1 GCA_022615275.1 Candidatus Latescibacterota bacterium | reverse complement strand
CGATAGTCGTGCTTCCGACCGACCGGTCGTAATTATTGGCGCTGGGCCAGCGGGGCTCACAGCGGGCTACGAACTCGCTAAACTCGGTCGCGCTTCGATCATCGGCAGCTCGACGTTCTCGAGCGCCGTCAGCACGGGAAGCAGATAGAAGCGCTGGAACACGAAGCCGACGCGATGCAGGCGCACCGAGGCGCGTTGCGCTTCGGTCATCGCGGCGACGTCGCTACCGAAGACCTCGAGGCGGCCGGAGCTGGGCGTGTCGATGCACCCGAAGAGATTCAGCAGCGTGCTCTTGCCGCACCCGCTCGGGCCCATGAGGGTGACGAACTCGCCGCGCTTCACTTCGAGGTCGAACGCGCGCACGGCTTCGACCACCGACGCGCCCACGCGATAGGTCTTGCCGACGCCGATCGCACGAATGACGAGGCCGCTCATCTACACGACCTCCTCGTGCAAGGTGCGCGGAATATCGACGCGCGACGCGAACACGGCCGGCAGGAGCGCGGCCGCGGCTCCGGCCACGCCTGTGATCAACACGGCGAGCGCGATCTCGCGCGGCGCGGGGATGAAGAAGCGATAGCCGGCCGGGAGGCTGGGCGATTGCGTGAGAATGCGGTCGAGATAGCCCGCCAGGAACCAACCGAGCACCGAGCCGAGCACCGCACCCAGCGCGAGCAGGACGGCACTTTCGCCGAGCACCATCCCGCGCACCGACGAACGGCGAAAACCCATGCTGCGCAGCGCCGCGATCTCGCCGCGCCGCTCGCCCACACCGATGGTCAGCACGACCGCGATCAACAGGAACGTGATGAACACGCTGATGGTCGACAGAATCAGCGCGAACTGCTTGAAATACGCGAGCTGTCCTTGCAGCGCCTCCATTAGGGCATCGATGGAGTAGGTGGACAGCTCGGGGAACTGTCCGGCGAGTGACGCGGCGACGGCGCGTTGCTCATCGAGGGGTGCGAAAAAGTCGTTGGTCGGAGCACGGAGCTTCGCCAGCACGAAGGACGCGGCGTCGCGGGTCTCCGGACGAATGCGGTGCAGGGCCTCGAGGGGCAGAACGAGGGTGCGCTGCTGCGCGAGATCGAACTCGACGTCGATGATGCCGGCGACGATGTAGCGTTGTTCGTAATCTCCCTCTAGTGCGTTTGCTCCGGGGCCTGACGCCTTGCCACCCCGTGGCCGAGGCCCCGGGGGCCCCGGCTCGGCGCCACCCGTCGCAAACGCGCGAAGTATTCCGGGTGCACCACCGCTCAATGAGACGTTGTCCCCAACGTCGACACCCAGCGCAGCCGCGGCATTTTCGTCCAATAGAATGGAAGTACGGCCGTCGTCGCGCGGGCGGTCGATGTCGACGCCGCGCACCACCGTGTACAACGATTGATCACGGCCGTCTAGCCCCATTGCGAACAGCGAGGTCGAGTCGGCGAAGAGGGTCGCACCCAAAACGCGCAGCCAGCGCTCGACGCGTTCGTCGGCGTCGAGGGCGCGGGTGACGCGTGCGCTTTCGGCGATCAAGGCGTCGGTCGCGAAGGGGAGCGTGCCCAGCGGGCACACGCGTACTTCGTACCCGACCGAAGACAACACCCGGTAGAACGTCTTCTCCATTCCGCTCGAGAGCATCAGCATGTCGGCGAGCAACGCCACCGCGGTCGCGAGTGCGGTCACCGTGAACGCGGTGCGCAGGCGGTGGCGCATCACGTTACGAAGCGCGACGCGTACCATCATCGGCCCAGCACCTCGTTCACGCGGAGTTTGAACAGATACGTCGTCGCCAGCGAACCCACTGCCACGCCGACGACGGTGGCGACGCCGAGCGCGAGGGCGACGTGCGACCCGGTGACGCTCGAGAACACCAGGTCGGTATCGAAGTAGCGCCGGTAGTACCCGTTGACGCCGCGCGAGACGACGAGCGCGAGCAGCACGCCCACGGTCGCGCCCACGTTGGCGAGGAGCACGGTCTCGCCGACCACGGTTGTATAGATGCGCGTGCGCGAGAAACCGAGCACGCGCAGGACGCCGAGCGACTTGCGTAGCTCCTGGACTTGCAGCAGCACGATGGCGGCGAGGAACGCCGACCCGGCCAGTATCGACAGGAACGAGATCGCCTTGTGGAAGTTCGAGATGACCACGAATGTTCGCGACGATCGCCGGGCGATGTCGTCGGCGCGGTAGGCGGTGTAGCCGAGCTGCGCCGTGTTCAGAGCCGCCACCATCGAGTCGACGTCGGCGCCGGGTGCTACAGCGAGGACGAAGCGGCTCACACGGTCGCGCCGGCCCGTGAGTGCTTCGAGATCGGTGAGACCCACCCACGCCGACTTGCTCGTCCGACTGATGCCCGCGGGATCAGGGGGTGGCGTAAACGTGCCCGCCACGACGAACGGCCGCCCCTCGCCGCCCTCGCCGGTCAATCGCAGCGAGACCGTGTCGCCCTCCGCGAGCGAGAATGCGCGCGCCAGAGACGGCTCGACCAGAATGCGCGCCGCCGCCGCCCGCGCCGTCGGGGCGACCGCCGCACCCAGACCGAGCCCCAGGAACACGAATTGCAGAAATCGTCTCACGGGCGTACTTTGTACCAAGCGTTCGCTCGAATCAAGGTACGAACGCACACCAGCCAAGACAAGCCATGAAACTCATTCTCTTCGACATCGACGGGACGCTGGTCGACTGCGGCGGACAGGCGCGTACCGCCTTCGGAACCGCGCTGCACGCCGTTTTCGGCGAAACCGGCCCCATCGACGAGTACGACTTCTCGGGGAAGACCGACACGCGCATCATTGTCGACCTCATGACGGCCGCCGGCCGTTCGCGCGACGAGGTCCTCGCGGTCCTCCCGCGTTTGAAAGACGAGTATCTCGACACGCTGGACCGCGGCCTGGTGCGCGAGCGCATGCGCGTGCTCCCCGGTATCGCGCCGCTTCTCGAACACCTCGCGGTACGCGACGACGTCGTGCTGGCGCTTCTCACCGGCAATTTCGAGCGCGGCGCTCGCATCAAGCTCTCGCGCGACGACCTCAATCGCTATTTCGGGTTCGGGAGCTTCGGGGACGACGTGTTCGACCGCAACGACCTGCCGCCAATCGCGCTCGAGCGCGCGCTCCAGGCCACCCAGCGGCGATTCCACCCCGACGAGACGATGATCGTCGGCGACTCCGTGCTCGATGTCGCGTGCGCGCGCGCGCACGGGATCGCCTGCCTCGCCGTCGCGACGGGTCGAACGTCGCGGGCGGAGCTGGAGGCGGTCAAGCCGATGTGGCTGGTGGATGATCTGGCCGATTCGTTGGAACACCCCGCGTTCTCATAAGGAGCCCTGTCGTGCAGATTGCCGATGCCCAACGTGAAGTTCGAACTGTCTTTCAAGGCGGGTTCATCGGGGGATTGGTGTCCGGCACGTTGTGGGCGGTTTCGACGACGCTTGCCACGATCCGTTCGCCGCGAGCCGGCATCATCGCGCTGACACTCGGTGGCATGCTCATCTTCCCGGTGACGAGCGCGCTCCTCAAACTGACGCGCGGACGCGGCTCGCTCTCCAAGGAGAATCCGCTGGACAAGCTCGCCATGCAGGTCGCGTTCACGATTCCGTTCGCGCTTCCGGTTGTCGGTGGCGCGGCACTCTACAAGCTCAATTGGTTCTACCCCGCGATGCTGGTGATCGTCGGAGCGCACTATCTCCCGTTCGTGTTTCTCTACGGGATGCGCGCCTTCTACGTCCTCGGCGGCGGCATGATCATGGCCGGCGTCATGATCGGACTGTATGCGAACGAATCGTTCACGCTGGCGGGTTGGGTGGGCACGGCGATGTTTTTCGTCTTCGCGTTCGTGGCGCGCGCCCAGGTCGCACGCGAAGTATCCGCCGGCAGCTAGTTGAATCAGCGCGAGCGGGACGACCTGCGGGGCACCAGCTTGTCCAGCGAAAGCGCGCCACTTACTGGATCGCGATCGCCATGGCGATGCTGTTCTTCGGCGAGAACTCGGAAGTCACACCTGCGCCTTCGCCCGTGCGAACGCGAGCGCTTCGCCCGGATCGCCGTCGGAGGCCAGCACGCACACCAGCGGACCCTCCTGCCAGAACACGAGCGTCGAAGTGCCGCGGCGATACACGCGAAACTCGATCCCGTCGTCGACGTGGCGCTCGAAGCCGTCCGGCAGCTCCGACACACCTCCCTCGTACATCTGGCAGATGATGTGCCCGCCGGACGCAGAGGTGTACGCGAACAGCGCGCTGCGGCGGCCGTCGATGTCATGGACGCGTCCCCCCGTCAGCTCGAAGTTCATCATTCCGAAATCGAAGACGCGCGTCGGGAAAGCGATCCGTCCGTCCGCGAAGAACTGTTCCAGCTCCTGGGGATTCTTGGTTTCGAGATCGAGCGCGAGCGTGGCCGTCGCGTAACGGACGAGGTCGTCCGCCGCGTTCTGGGTCGGGTCGAAGCCGGAAGGTCGCAGGAACACGATTGCCAGCGCGATCACGGCGGCGACCGCGATCCCCAGCGCCGGCAGGAGGCGCGAACCGCGCTGCGTGCGTTCGGGGTGAGCCGACGGCGAAGCGCGGCGATCCTCCTCGTCGAGCGCCGCGAACACGCGCGCGGCGACTTCCGGCGGTGCGGTCGCGTCCGGTCGGTTGAGGCCGCGGGCCGCACGCTGCGTCCAACGCAACGCCTCCAGCTCGCGACGGCACTGCGAACACGTGCTTAGATGTGCTTCCACGCGCGCGTGCGCGGCGGCGTCGAGGCGCTCATCGAGCAGCAACTGCAGCTCGTCGTGAGGATGATTGGTTCTATTCACCGTTCCTTCGACCTCGTGTAGCCCTCTCGCCGGGCGTAATCGTGCAAGGCCGCGGCGAGCAACCGCCGGGCACGAAACAGTCGCGACCGCAGCGTTCCCACCGGGCACGCCAGCGCGGCCGCGGCCTCGTCATACGAGAATTCGTTCACATCCACCATGAGCACGGCGGATCGGAACGTCTCCGGCAACGCGTTGAGCGCCGCTTCGACCTCCGCCGACTTCAATTGCCCGAAGTCCACCTCGTCCGGGCTCGGCCCCGCGGAGGCGGCGAACTGCCAGTATTTCGCCTCCAACTCCTCGATCGGAACGTTGGCGTCCTCACGGCCAGCCTTCTTCCGTCGGTTCGTAAAGACCGAGTACAAAATCGTAAACATCCACGCCCGCGCGTTCGTTCCCGCGCGGAAATTGTCGAACGTTCGATACGCGCGCAGGAAAGTCTCTTGCACGATGTCGGAAGCGTCGTCGGGCTGGCGCGTGAGCGACAGGGCGGTCTGGTACAGCGCCCCCATCAAGGGAACCGCCACGGTCTCGAAATCGGCTCGTTTCTGTGTGTCGCTGCGCGTCATTGGAAGAGAAATGCAAAAAAAGGAAACGATGCGGGAATTATCGGTCGTGTCGAACTGTTGAGTCAAGTACAGCCCTGATTAATCAGGCGCAGTCGGGTCTCCCGACCCGACCTTGCGCGATATTCCTCCAATTGAAGGGAGTTGACGCCATGCGTCAATCGAAATCGTTATGCGCGTTTCTGGTTGTGCTGGCGGGATTCGCTCTCTCGGGGTGTCAAGACGCCGAAGATGTGACCAACCCCAGTGCCGAAGTCGCCACCGAGCCATCGCCGGAGTTCATGGCGGCGCTCACTCGTGAGATCGAGTCGGAAGACGACGCGATCACCAAGAATGGCGACGCCCTCCAGGCTACCAACGGTAGCGGACTTGGTACCATCACCGGGCCGACGGTGATCACGTCACCGGGCTACTACCGCGTCGCGAACGACTTCTCGGCGAGCGAAGACGCCATCGTCGTTCGCTCCGATTGGGTGTGGCTCGATCTCGGTCATCGTACCATCACCGGTCCCGGCAACAAGGCCGGGCGCGGCATCGTGTTGGATGACGTGGAGCACGTGCTCGTGTCCGGCGGCGATCTGGAGACGTTCGGAATCGGAGTGGCGCTCTTGGGAACCACCAAGTCGTGCGTGCGTCGCGTCGACGTAGACGGCGGCGACGAGTTCGCGGATCCCGGGGCGGGAAACCCGCCGCAGATCGGAATCCTCCTCGTCAACAGCTACCGCAACAGCGTTCGCCGCAACGAGCTCGAGGGAATCAACCTCGGTATCTTCGTGCGGGGCGGCGGGAGCTTCGAAAACCGCATCGCGTGGAACTCCGTAATCGGCGGCGCCAACGGACTCCTGGGCATCTGCTACAACCCGGCCATGGGCGAGGGTCCGGCCGGTCCACAGCGCGACGTCGTGAGCGCGAATCTCCTGTGCGGTTTCGGGGGCGGGATTCAGACCAGCGCGGAGTCGGTCGAGAATCGCTTCCGATTCAATACCATCCGCTATTTCAGCTTTGCGTACGAGGATTTCAACGGATCGAATATCTTCAGCGACAACAACACCGCGCAAATCGCGACCGTGGCCGATTGCAACGGGGGCGACGACTAAGCCTCGGCGCGACCGCGAACGCCCCAGTGGAGACTCCATCCACGGGGGCGTTTCACGGGGCCCGTCCGCGCAGACTAAGTCTGCTTCGGCTGCGATGCGATGGCCTCAATCGGCGTGGGCCGGTCGATGACTCGAACCGGATAGGTCGTGACGCCGACCTCGCGGGCGGCCTCGATGTGCTCGATGGTCCGGTCCAGCACAGCGATCACGCAGGTGTGGTGAAAACGCGTGCGGGTGACATGGGAACTCCTCGTTTGTGGTGGGCCGGGCGAGATTCCTACGGGATTGGGCGCGTACAAGCCAGCAGCCCGGCCCCCCCTCAAGAATCCCCTTGCCTCGCGGCCCGGGAAGCCCTACCATCCTCGGGACAGATCCTTTTAAAGCTGGTCCGGGAGGCCAGCAAGGGGTCGAGAATCCACACATCGGCGTTCGTCGCCGCTGCTTCGCGCTCGCCCTCTGAATTCCCCCGGAGGGCGTTTTAGTTCCCTCCCGACCTCCCGCCGCCGCACGAAAGGCACGAATGAGCGAAATCGTCTACAAGTCCACCCTCCTCGACCGCGACGCCATTCGCCGCGCCGTCAAACGCATTGCCCACGAGATCGTGGAACGCAACGGCGGCGTCGACGGCCTGGTGGTGGTCGGAATTCGGCGCCGCGGGGTCCCTTTGGCCGAGCGCATCGCGCAGTACATCGAACAGATCGAAGGCCGCGCGATCCCGGTCGGCGCCCTGGACATCACTCTTTATAGAGACGACTTCCAGGTCGTGACGAAGCAACCGCACGTTGGAAAAACCGAAATCAAAGAAGATATAACCGACAAGATCGTGATCCTGGTCGACGACGTTCTCTACACCGGCCGCACCATCCGCGCGGCACTCGACGAGCTGATCGACTTCGGGCGACCCAAGCGCATCCAGCTCGCGGTGCTGATCGACCGCGGCCACCGCGAGTTTCCCATCAAGGCCGACTACGTCGGCAAGAACGTACCCACGTCGGAGACCGAGCTGGTGGAAGTCCACCTGGACGAGATCGACGAAACGGATGAAGTCCTACTCGCGGAGAAACAGCCATGAACACTCGCAAGCACTTGCTCGGGTTGGAAGGCATGAGCGCGGAAGAGATCACGCGTCTCCTCGACACCGCCGAGTCCTTCAAGGAAGTTTCGGAGCGACCGGTCAAGAAGGTGCCCGCGCTGCGCGGCATGACCATTGCGAATCTGTTCTTCGAGCCCAGCACGCGCACGCGCATCAGCTTCGAGCTGGCGGAAAAAAGACTGAGCGCGGACAGCGTCAATTTCACCGTGGGCGGGAGCAGCGTATCGAAGGGCGAAACGCTCCGTGACACGGCCGAGAACATCCAGGCCATGAAAGTGGACATGATCGTGATTCGCCACTCGGCCGCGGGGGCGCCCCACTTCCTCGCCGGCCTGCTCGAAGCCTCGGTGGTCAACGCGGGCGACGGCGCCCACGAGCACCCGACCCAAGGTCTCCTCGACATGTTCACGCTGCGCGAGCGCTGGGGCAATTTCGACGAGCGAAAGGTCGTCATCGTCGGTGACGTCGCCCACAGCCGGGTCGCGCGCTCCAACATCCACGGATTGGTCGCGATGGGCGTCGAAGTGGTGGTTTGCGGACCTCCAACCCTAATACCGATGAACATCGAGCGCCTCGGAGTCGGCGTGGAATCCGACCTTCGCAAGGCGCTCGACGGCGCCGACGCGGTCAACGTGCTTCGCATCCAGAAGGAGCGCCAGGCGGCCGGGCTCTTCCCGAGCATCGACGAGTACGCGCGCGTGTGGGGCGTCAGCGCCGACGCGCTGAAGCACGCGAAGCCGGACTGTGTCGTCATGCACCCGGGCCCGATGAACCGCGGCATCGAAATCGCGCAGGACGTCGCCGATGGCGAGCGCTCGGTGATCCTGGACCAGGTGACCAACGGTGTCGCGGTGCGCATGGCGGTCCTGTATCTGTGCAGCGGCGGTGCCGCCATCGAATCGGAAGAAGAGCAGACCACCACGGAAGCGAAGACGACGAAGGGCAAGCAGGTAGCATGATGCTGAAGCTCGCGAATCTCACTCACACGTCCTACATCATCGACAACGTGGTCGTGGTCGACCCGGTGCGCAACACGTCGTACCCGGGTCACGTCGCGATCGTCGAGGGCAGGATCGACGCGGTCGAACGCGGCCGCGCCAAGGAGGCCTCGCTTCCCATCTACGATGGAGGGGGACTCCACCTCGCGCCCGGCTTCATCGACATCCACGTGCACTTGCGCGAACCGGGTCACGAGTACAAGGAGACGGTCGCGTCGGGGACCTTGGCAGCGGTGGCGGGCGGCTTCACGGCGGTCGCGTGCATGCCCAACACGAATCCGGCCATCGACGACCCCAGCGTGGTCGAGTTCATCTTGAAGCAGGCGAAGATCGCGGGGCGCGCGCGCGTGTACCCGATCGCCGCGGCCACCAAGGGCCGTAAGGGCGAAATCCTCTCCGAGTACCACGAGCTGGTCGCGGCGGGCGCGGTCGCGGTCACCGACGACGGCTCGCCGGTGGCGAGCGCGGAGATGGCGCGGCGCGTCATGGAGTACGCGGCCCCGCTCGGGATTCCGTTCATCGAGCACTGCGAGGACATGGCGGCCTCCGGCGAGGGCGTGATGCACGAGGGCTTCTATTCCACCAAACTGGGGCTGAAGGGTATTCCCGCTCACAGTGAGGAAGTGTGTCTCGCGCGGGATTTGCTTATCTTGAAGTCGGTCCGGGGTGCCCGATTCCACGCCGCCCACATGTCGACGTGCGGGTCGGTGGCGCTGATTCGACGCGCCAAGGAAGACGGCCTCCCGGTTACGGCGGAGACGGCGCCCCATTATCTGTGTCTCGAAGACAAGGACCTGGTCACGTACGACACCAACAAGAAGATCAACCCGCCCTTGCGCGGCGAGGAAGACCGTGAGGCGATGATCGAAGCGCTGAAGGACGGTACTATCGACTGCGTCGCGTCGGATCACGCGCCCCACGCCGCGCACGAGAAGCAGGTCGAGTTCAACGCGGCGCCCAACGGGTCGGTCGGCCTGGAGACCATGTTCCCGCTCCTCGTGAAGCACCTGGTGAAGCCGGGGCACATGACGCTCCCGCAAGCGCTGGCACTCATCACGAACAAACCCGCGCAGTGCCTGGGAATTCCCGGCGGCACGCTCGCGCGCGGCGTTCCCGCCGACCTGGTCCTGTTCGACCCCAACGAAGAGTGGACGGTGCGTGCGGATGCGCTCCATTCGAAGTCGCGCAACTCGGCGTTCATCGGTCACGCGGTGACGGGCCGCGTCAAGCACACCCTGGTCGACGGCGTCTCCGTCCTCCCCGCGAAAGTCGGTGTGTAGCATGCTCGCGCGGCGAATCGTCATGGTGGGAGCGGGAGTACTCGCGCTGTTGGGTGCGAGCTGCGCGTACTACAACACGCTCTACAATGCGGAGGAGAAGTTCGCCGAGGCGGAGAAGACCCAGGAGCGCGCCGCGGCAGCCCAGGCCGCGAGCGGCGCCGTCGCGAGCACGACACCGGCCGGCCGCAACCCGCAAGCCGCGCAGTACGAAGCCGTCGTCGAGAAGTGCAAGAACGTGATCGCGAACTACCCCGACAGCCGTCACGTCGACGACGCCATGCTCCTATCGGCCAAGGCGCTCTATCGCCTGGACGAGTTCGACCAAGCCGTCGCGGCACTCGACACGTTGGAGACGCGCTACCCGAAGAGCAATTTGCTCGATGACGCCGCCTTCTTCAAGGGCAAGTGCCTGGTTGCGGCCAAGAAGTACGATCTCGCCATCCAGGTTCTGCACGCCTTCGTCGAACGGTATCGCGGCCACGACGATCGCGCCGAGGCGTTGTACCTCTTGTGCATCAGCCTCATGCAGATGGACCTGAACAAGGAAGCCGGGACCGCACTCCAGGTCCTCGAGGATGATCATGGGAGGTCCGATTATCGCTTCCGCGCGCAGGTCGAAATGGCCGAGATCCTGACCGAGAAGGATCTCTACAAGGAGAGCTTGGCGATCTACGAACGCATGAGCGAATCGCGCATCCCGGAGAACGTTCGCTTCGACGTGCTGATGGGTATGGCGCGGGTGCAGGAGCAGCTCGGAGAATATGCGAATGCTCTCGAGACGCTGCGCCGTGTCCGGAAACTCCCCCCGGGTTCCACCAAAGAGCCCGAGCTCGTGCTCTTGCGCGCGAGCGCGTATGCCGGGATCGATTCGACTACCAAGGCGATCAGCAACTACAAGGACGTCGCCAAGCGATTCGCGCGCGGCGTGTACGCGGCCGAAGCCCACTTCCGTCTGGGTGAGATCTACGAAGGCATGGACAGCCTGCAGACCGCGCAGACCAACTACCAGGAAGTCCCGCGCGCATACTCGGGGTCGCCCTTCGCCGAGGAGGCGATCAAGCGCAGCTCCAACATCGGCCGTGTCTTGAGGCTCCAGCAGACCTCGGGCGACGATAGCCCGGAAGCAATCGCGATGCGCACCTTCTCGATGGCCGAGACTCAACTCACTCAGTTCAACAACGCGGAGAAGGCGATTCCGAGCTACGAAAAGGTGGCGACCGATTTCCCGGACAGCGAGTACGCGCCGCGCGCCGTGTACGCACTGGGCTACATCCACGGTGTGGTACTCGGCGACACCGCCAAAGCGCGCGAATGGTACGACGTTCTGCGCACGAAGTATCCCGCTAGTCAGCAGGCGCAACTCGCGTATGCGTTCTACAAAGGCGCGCCGCTGCCGCCTCCGTACTCGGACCTCATGAGGACGGCCACCGCGGTCACGCCGGGCACGTCGCAGCCCACACAGCCGCCGCGGCGCGAGCCGCCGCGCGTCGTCCCGCCGCAACCGGCTCCGTCGGACACGGCGCACGCGCCGCAACAGCCGGCGGGTGCGGTTCCCACGCCGCCTCAGCCCGCGCCCCAAGACACCACGGCAGCGCCCAGTGACACCACGCAAGGCGGCGGCTAGCATGGGCGAGTTCGTCCCCGCTCGCGCGCACGAATACCACGCCCGCGTTCTTTCCAACGTACGCCTGAGCCGGCGCTACTTCCTGCTGCGACTCGAGCGCCCGCGCGACTTCATCGATCCGGCCGCGGGGCAGTTCGTCCACGTCGCGGTGCCCACACCCGACGATCGTTTCTTTTTGCGCCGGCCGTTCAGTATTCACGATTGCACGCGCGACGCCATCGAGTTGGTGATCGTCGAAGTCGGCCCCGGCTCGCAGGCGCTGCGCCGCGCGCGCGAAGGCGACACGCTGCACTTCTACGGACCGCTCGGTCACGCGTACCCGGTGCTGCCGGAGAAGCGCATCGTCGCGATCGGCGGGGGAGTGGGCTTGGCTCCCTTGTACTTCTACGGATTCCGCGCGCCGGGAAAACTCGGCGAGGGTTATCGACTGCTATACGGCGCGCGCACGCGCGAGGACCTCTTTCTCGAGCACGTCGCTTTGGAGCGCACGGGCGTGTCGCTCGCGACCGACGACGGGAGCTACGGGTTCAAAGGGAACGTGGTGCAGCTCGCAGCCGCCGTCATCGAAGAAGAGCCGGCCGATGTGTTGTTCTCGTGCGGGCCGACTGTAATGATGAAGGCTGTGCAGAAGCTCGCCGATCGGCTCGCGATTCCGCACTACGCCTCACTGGAAAATCGTATGGGCTGCGCCCTGGGTGCCTGCCGCGCGTGTGTCGTCCCCACCAAGCTCGACGGCGGGAGTCCCTATCGCACCGTCTGCCACGACGGGCCCGTCTTCGACGCGAGCGTCTTGCAGTGGGATGAGCTGCCGGTGCCGTGACGAGGCTATGATGGGCGACATCTCGATCCAGATCGGCCCCGTTCGCTTCAAGAACCCGGTTTTCATCGCCTCGGGGATTTGCGGCTACGCCGAGGAGTACTCGCCGCTGGTGAACCTTTCGCGCCTGGGCGGTGTCGTGACTAAGACCATCACCATGCTGCCGCGCGCGGGGAACCTTCCGCCGCGCATCCACGAAATGCCGCACGGAATGCTGAACTCGATCGGCTTGGAGAACGTGGGCCTCGACCGCTACGTGAACGAAAAACTCCCGCAGTTGAACCAGCGCCCCGACGTGGGTGTCATGGTCAGTGTCGCGGCGGAGACCGAAGACGAGTTCATCAAACTCGCGGAGCGATTCGCGCCCATGGACGGCTACGCGGGCCTCGAACTCAATCTCTCGTGTCCCAATGTCAAAGGCGAAGCGCTCGACCAGGGGCGCAACCCGCAGCTCGTCGAAAAGATCTCGCGCATCGTCAAAGAGCGCATCCCGAAGAAATCGCTGTGGATCAAAGTGACGCCCAACATCACCGACGTCGGCACGGTCGCGCGCGCGGCCGAGCAAGGCGGCGCCGACGCCATCGCTGCCGTCAACACGCTGGTCGGCATCGACTTCGACTTGGAGACCGGCAAGCCCGTGTTCGCGCGCGGGAGTGCCGGCTACTCCGGCCCCGCCATTCTCCCCATCGCGCTCCAGAAGGTGTGGGAATGCGCGAAGGCGGTCTCGATTCCCATCGTCGGCATCGGCGGCATCGCCACCATCGACGACGCGCGCAAATTCTTCCTCGCGGGTGCGACCGCCATCCAGGTGGGGACGTCGCTCTATAATGATCCGGGCCTCCCGGAGCGCATCGTCGACGCGCTCGCGGAGAACCCGGAGTGGATGCGCGCGCGGGCTCGCGCGTCCGCATCGCCCGCGGCGTAGAGTATCGCGTGCACTCTTCGCTCACCGAGGACCTCGTGAAGTGAGCGACCGACCACGGACCGGAGGCCGGGAGGAAGGGCCTACCTGTACAGCGCCTTCACCGCACCCCACGTGGAGTTCGCCGCCGGCAGCGGGCCTTCGTGGCTGATGCGAACCTCGTGCAGCACGACTCCACAGGATGAGACCACGATGTCCGTGATCGCGTTTCCGCCAGTTGCGACCGACAGAGTCTCCAGCGGGCCACCCAGCACGTCCGACGTCGAAGCGACCAGGGTGCCGTTGTCGTAGACCGACAGAAGCGTGCAGCCCACGCCGCACGGGTTCTGCGTGTCAGCCTCGACCGATATGACCATTCCTGCCACCGTCGCCGCGTCGATCACCAGACGCGCTGGCGCCAGTACGACGTTTCCCGGAAGGTTATGGGCACGGTAGTAGGTACACGCGCCCGCGCATGCGTCGTCGAGCGAGGGTTCGAAACGCATACCGACCCCACTTTCCGTCCATGTCTCGCCGCACGCGATCGCGGGCGGTGGGCTGTCGGCGGCGAAGAAGGTCACAGTGGTCACGTCGGCTAGGACCGCTGTGGCGACGACGAGGAGGGTGCCGGTTAGCAAGGAACGAGCGATGGTTCGCATCGGGAACCTCCTGAGGATATTCGTCGAAATCGAGGAAGGCACGGATATCGTACCACAGCGAGGCCGGGGTTCGCAACCCGGTGACGGCTTGACGCATTCTTTACCAAGCAGTTAGACTCCCCCGACTGTCCGAACGCAACTCCCCCACATGTATCGTTGCATGGAAGGAGAAACCGCATGAGCGGTGCCGCGACTCCGCCCGTAACGGGCACGATCCCCGAGTTCAAACAGGTCCTCGGACATCCGCGTCCCTTGTGGATGCTCTTCATGTCCGAGTTCTGGGAGCGCTTCGCGTTCTACGGAATGCGCTGGGCGCTGGTGCTGTACATGGTGGCGCAGTTCCACGACGGCGACCAATCCGGCCAGGCGCCTTCCAACCTGATTTACGGCGCCTACCTCGCGCTCGTGTACGCGGCCGCGATCTTCGGCGGCTACGCCGCCGATCGCATCCTCGGCTACCAGCGCTCGATCCTCTTGGGCGCGATCATCATGGCCGCCGGATTGTTCATGGTCTCGATGCCGAACGAGCAGATCTTCAAGCTCGGGCTCGCGACCATCATCGCCGGCAATGGGCTGTTCAAGCCCAACATCTCCACCATGGTGGGGAAACTGTACGCATCCGGCGACCCGCGCCGCGACTCCGGCTTCACCATCTTCTATATGGGCATCAACGCGGGCGCGTTCATCGCACCCATCCTGACCGGGTGGTTCGCGGATCGCGTCTTCGGGACACCCGAGATGCCCGCCTACAAGGTGGTCTTCATCACCGCGGGCGTCGGCATGCTGTTCAGCTTGGTGTGGTTCTGGTTCGGCCGCAAGATGCTGCAGGGCATCGGCCGTCCGCCCGAGGGTGACGGCGGACGCCGCAAGGTGCTATACGTCGGGTTGGGTGCCTTGGTCGCGATCCCGATCGTGTACTTCCTCCTGTCGGTCGGCGCGGGCAAGTTGCAGTGGCTCTTGACCGCGATGTTCATCGTGCTGTGCGTGATGATCCTGATGGAGGGCATGCGAGAAGGTGCCGTCCAACGCGATCGCGCGATCGCGATGCTGGTCATCTTCGCCTTCAATATTCTGTTCTGGATGTTCTTCGAGCAGGCGGGCAGCTCGTTCACCTTCCTCGCCGACCAAATCGTCGACCGCGACTTGGGCGCGCCCGGCGGTTTCATATTCCCCAACGCGTGGTTCCAGTCCGTCAACGCGATCGGGATCGTCGTCTTGGCACCCATCGCGGCCTGGCTGTGGATCAGGATGGGGAAGATGAATCCATCCATCCCGCGCAAGTTCGGACTCGGGCTGATTTTCAACGGCCTCGCCTTCGTCGTCCTGATGGTGGCACTCTCGAGCCTGGTGGACGCGGCGGGACGAGGTGCACCAGTCGTCCGCCCAGATCGCCGCGGAGTTGAATCGGGCCGAGCTGCTCCGGCGCTCGACCCAGCTCCT
>JAKEHA010000013.1 GCA_022615275.1 Candidatus Latescibacterota bacterium | reverse complement strand
GATCATGTCGACGCGCGGCGCCAAGAGCCGCAGGATCGACTTGATCGAGTCGCGCTTGGTGACGTCCGCGCTCGAGGTCGCGGTCAGGATGTTGGTGTAGTCGCCGCCCGGATTGGGCGAGGCGACCCGCAAGTTGAGCGTCATCGTCACGGTGACGCCGGCGGGAATGCTCGCGGTCGTGAAGGGCGTGTTGTACGTGGTCGAGTTGTACACCACCGACGCGGTCAGGTTGGGATCGTTGGTCCACGCGACGTCGAAGGTCGACGCGGCGTTGCCGGAATTGCGCAGCGTCACCGTGTACGGCACCGTCGTATCCCACGGCGAACTCGTCAAGGCGAACCCGCCCGCGCCGTTGTCGCCGATCACACCCACGCCGTTGCCGTTGACGGTGAGGTCCGCGTCGAAGACCGCGCCCACGATGTCCGCGCGCAGGCGCGCACTGTCCACGCGACTCGCCTGCACGGTGCTCTGCGCGTCGACGATCACACTGTATGTGCCGGTGGCGGCGGCGGGCGGAAGCACGACGATGCGGTAGGTGGTCGAAGACCCCGGCGCCATCGAGGGCGTGACGTACGGGAGCGGGGTGAGCACGCCGCCCACATCGACGTAGGCCGACCAGCCGATGGGTGCCGTGGCGGTGAGCCGGTAGGTGTCGGCGACCGTGCCTTCGTTCTCGACCCGCAGGTCGTACGAGAGCGTGTCGCCCGCCACCCCGCTCTTGATCGAATTGCCCCCGTTGCCGCTGCCCAGGGTGCCGAACACGTCGTCGCCGTTTCCGTCCACCGCGAGGTCGACCCACATGCGATAGACCAACGAGACGTCGTCGACGTAGGTCCAGGTCTCGTAGAGCGCGTCGATCAAGTTGGCCTGCTCGAAGTACAGACGGATGGTCTGCCCCGCGTACGCCATCATGTCGTGCCCGACCGGGAGCACGTTGTCGTCGGAGAGCCAGCCGCTGTCCTTGTAGATGTTGTTCCACTCGCTGAACGCGTAGAGCAAGACGCGCTCGAGCTGCCCGTTGGCGGTGGTGCGCACGTCGACGTAGAAGGGGTCGTAGAAGTCGCTGTCGTACCCCTGCATGCGAATCTTGAAATTGAGCGTCGCGGCCGAGATGCCCGCGGGTACGGCGACGTCCTGGTACATGTAGCCGTAGCTGCCGGTGACCTGGGTCGCATACTTGAATCCGAGGAGAGCCGAGTGGCTCCCCGTATGTGGAAGATCGAGTGCGACGACGTGGTCGGCCGCGGCGGGGTTCTGCGTGGTACCGACACGCGCGCCGTCGACCCACGACGTGCCGAAACTCCCGGTCTCGAAGCCGCCGTTGACGATCAACTCGCCCGCGAACGCGGAGGGCGCCGACAACGCGGCCACCGCGAGGGCGAAACCGATGACGAGCTTGCGCGACATCACTACTTCTCCAATCCTTCGAAGTCGGCCAAGAGCCAGTCGGACAAGATCACTTGCAGGCGCACGCCGAAGCCGCTGCTCCACGCGTCGGTGGTGGTGACGTCGGGGTCGTCGAAGCCGTTCAGGCTGTAGCCCACGCCCACGCGCACCGAGCGGAACACGAGACGCCCGATCTCGATACCGGTGCCGTATTCCTCGGACCCGCCGTCGCGCAGCCGCAGCACGCGGCCCCACGCGTCCAGGTCCCAGCCCGGCGCGAAGCGCCACACGTACTGGCCCAGCACCAGATCCATATCGGTGGTGAGTGCCTCGGCGTCGCTCCAGTCTTCGACGTGTTTGTACGCGTACTTGAAACGCACTTCGTGCTGCGGGTTCGGGAACGCGTTGACGTCGATCGACGCCACCAACCGCCAGCGAATCGCGTCCGGTTCGACCGGCGCGTAACGGTCGTAGTAGCTCTTGACCATCGCCAGCGACTGCACGGGCGCGTGCGGCGAGCGGTACGTGCCCGCGAGCGTGGCGTAGTACTGCGCTTCGTCGCGGCTCGCACCCGGCTGCAATTCGTGCGTGCCTACGCCGAGCACGTTCTTGGTGAGCCACGCGAAGCCGCCTCCCAGTTGCTGCGCGCCCACCAGCCGCACGAGGTGCTTGTGGCCGGTGTCCTCCCAGCGATACTCGTAGCCGCTTTCGACGAAGTGCTTCCCGAGCCGCTTCGACGCGAGGCCGGTGGTCAGCGACACGTACTCGTCGTCGTCGCGGCCGGCCATGGAGAGGAATCCTTCGACGCCGACGGTCGCGGACGTGGTTTCGTTCAGGCGCAGCTGCTGGCGGATGCCGCTCACCGCGCCCATGCGCGCGTCGCTCGCGGCGCGATCGAGCGCGTAGCGCGTGTACGCCTGGGTGCCGTGCGCGGACGTGCCCTCGACGCCGGCTGTCACCTGGTGCGTCGATGGCAGGCCGCTCGCGGTGGCGTACTCGTAGGTGGCGATGGCGCGGAAGCGCTCGCTGAGCGGAGCCGCCAGCACCGTCTTCAAGCGGTTCGGGTAGTCGTCGACGATGTCGCCGGCCACGTTCTGTTCGAGTGTCGTGGAGACACCGAAGCTGCCGCGGCTGCCGACCGTCAACCCCGCGAGCGCCAGCACGCCGCGCGCCTCGGGGTCGTCGGCGTCCGCGGGATCGTCGTGGCGCGCCACGCGCAGGCCGGCCGACATCTCCAGCAAACGGCGCCGGTAGTCCACGGTGGCGCGCGCCGATTCCTTGAGCTCGTCGGTTTGCTCGAACTCGTGCGCGTAGCCGTCGGCATGCACCGCGACCTGCGGGTTGACCGCCCAACGGCCGTCGAAGCCGCCCTTGACGCTCGCGTACTCGCGGTCCGCGCCGCGGAACGACGGATTGGAGAAGTCGCCGTCGACGCGCCGCAGGTACATATCCAGCTTGGACGACCCGTGCGACGCCGAGGCACCCACCTTGTACGCGTCGCCCGAACCGACCGCGTCGTCGTCGCTGCGCGCGATCTCGCCTCCGATGCGCAAGCCGCGCCACCCGACCTCGCCGTCGGCGCCATAGAGCGCGTAGCCGGGGCCGTCGCCGGAGTTGGCGACGGCCGTCACACCCGCACGGTAGCGCTTGCCTTCGACCACGTCGCCGCGCACGCCGAACAGGTACGCGTCCACACCGTCGCTCTCGGTCTCGTACGTCACCGCCACGGTGTTCGGGTTGAGTTCGCGGTCGGTGACCGGAACCGGCTCCATGAACAGGATCGAGCCGTCGTACGGGTTGACGGTGTAGTCGCGGCGTCGCAGCATGACGCGCGCTTCGAGCACCACTTCGGAGCGGAAGCGGTCGCGGGTCTCGATCACGACGCGCTCCGAGTTCTCGACGATGGGCGCGCGGGAGAGGTAGTAGAAGCCGCTGGTCCCGTCGGCCGGGATGTTGTCGGTGAAGGTGACGAAGTCGGTCTCGGTGACGAACGCGCGCACCGAGTTGGCACCCCCCACGAGTGCGGTCGACAAACCGGTGACGACCTGCTGATACGTTAGAAACTCGCCGCGGTCGATGGGCGTGCGCAGATCGCCGTAGCGCAGGTACGACTGGCCGCGGTCGAGGGAAAGGTAGTTGCCGCCGCGCGCGGGGGCGGAGTAATGCAGGGACGACGCGTCGCCGAAGATCGGGTACTGCTTCTCCGGATCCGGCTGTTTGAGAAGCGGATCGTCGTAGCGCTTGCGCGTGTCGACGCGCGCGGTGACGCTGACGCCCCCGGGCGCGGCACCCTGCACGAACAGGCGCGCCTCCGCCTGGCCGTCCAGGCCGTTCTTGAAATTCTCCACGCCCTGCCCGCTGCCCTCGCCGCCGGTGTCGTACAGGCCCGCCGACAGATCGACCACGCCGGTCGCGAGCAGCGGCCGGTCGGGAGTGACGAACACGACCTCCGTCGACGCGCGCATTCCGTCCATCTCGACCGTGATGCGTCCCGCGCCGGTGGCGTGACGGGGCGCGATCTCGAACGTGGCGAGTCCCTCCATGGTGGTCGCCTGCACCTCGCGCAAGGCCGGACGCGCGTCGGCGTGGCTCACGAACTCGGCGCCTTCGACCAGCGTCACCGGCCAGCCGTCCATCACCGGGAGCCCGAAGACGTCGAGCACGGCGAAGCGAACGACGACGCGCCTCTTCCCGTCGGCCGGGATCACGTGGCGCGCGTCCAGTGCCACCAGCTCGGCCGGGCGCGACGAGAGCGCGACGCGCACGCTGTCGCTCTCTTCGCCGCCCTGCAGGAGCACTGCGCGCGCGGCGATCTGGTTCCAGCCCGCGTCGAGCCGTACGCCGTACCACGTCGTGGTCTCGATCTCGTGCGCGACGTCGACGGTGCGCTGCCCCACCTGATCCTCGCCGATCACTTCGCCGTTGACGACGATGGCGGCGCGGCTCCCCAGGGGGTGACG
Organism: Candidatus Latescibacterota bacterium; assembly: GCA_022615275.1. GTDB lineage: Bacteria > Krumholzibacteriota > Krumholzibacteriia > WVZY01 > JAKEHA01 > JAKEHA01. Next base: position 9,722 of record JAKEHA010000013.1, on the reverse strand, counting down.
CACGCGCACGCTGACCTGGTCGCGATTGGCGAAGACCTCGTCGTCGCGCGGCTCGAGAATCGCGACCACTCCGTCGTGCGTCGCGGGAGCCGCGCGCGCGGTGTCGGCGGGCGCGGGCACGGGCTGCGGGACGACCACCACCTGCTCGGTCCACGTCAGCACGTCGCGCAAACCGCTCGCGTTCGCGCTCGATGCGGGCCGAATGGTGACGACGCGCGGCGGTGACGGTGCTTCGTCGTCGTCCGAACGCGTCGTGTTGTCCTGCGCGATCGGAGCGGGTGTCGCCGATGGGGCCCCCGCCGCGCCAGGCGGCGGGGTGATCGGCGACAGGACCCGCGACGCATCGCGCTCGGACCCACCCTGGTAGCCTGCGGCGACCGTCGGCGCTGCGTCGCCGACCAGCGAAAGCGTCGCCTCGATGTCGCGGATGCGGTGCGTGTCGGCGAGCGCCACCGTGAACGAGAGGCGGCACTCGATGCCGTGGCCGCGCGCGAACATGTCGAAGAGAAACGCGCCGTTCTCCCGCACCAGCAGCGAGTCCCCCATCGAGGCGGTCTGTCTTACGCCGATGAGCCAGGCGGGGGCGTCGACGCGCAGCGTGCCGCGCTGCGGGCGCTCCACCGACGTGGTCAGAGTCCAGGTAACCGTGGCGCGCGCGGAATCGGGGAGCGCGGAGACGTCGCGCACCGCGGCCGCGACCTTCTGAGCCGGCGACGATTCCTCGTGACCGGGAGGGATGAAGCTGACTTCGACACGACGGTTGAGCATGCGCCCGTCGACCGTGGTGTTGCTCGCCATGGGGCGCGTGTCCCCCGCGCCCAGCACGAGGATGCGTTCCTCGGGGACGCCGAGCGAGACCAGGACGTTGCGCACGGATTCGGCGCGCGCGACCGACAGCTCGAAATTCGACGGGTAGCGCGCGGTCTTGATCGGCACGTTGTCGGTGTGGCCCTCGACCAGCAGCTGCCACGCGGGATGGTCGGCGAGAAAGTTCGCTACCCGCGCAAGGTCCTTCTCCGCGCCCGCGAGCAGTGTCGCCCGCCCGAATGCGAAGTACGAGCTGGGCACCACCATCTCCCGGTTCATGCGCGCACGCGGTGTTACCGTGACGAGCTCCTCGCACGCGACGCGCTCGCTCTTCTCGACCGTGGGCGGCGGCAGTTGCCGCAGCGGGAACGCGACGCGCACGTGGCCGGGCGCGATGAGGTGCACCAAGCGCTCGTTGCGGCGACCGACGGGCTGTTCGCCGTCCTCGACGGGTCCCAGGGGCTCGTCGAAAACGACGTCGCCGGGCAGCGATCCTTCGTCGAGCCGCACCACGCGATACCCTTCGAACACGTGCGGGATCGAGAAGACTCCCAGCGAATCGGTGACGACGTGCTCGCCGCTCTCGAGGTACAGCGAGACGTTGGCAACACCCGGCTCGCCCTCGTCGCGGTCGCCGTCGCCGTCGTCGTCGATCCACACGTCGCCGAGAATGAAGCCCTCGATGCCCCACTCTTCGTTGTCGATGCGAATGGCCGCGACCACGGGGCCCGCGCTCACTTGGTCGCCGCTTTGCGCGTCGCCGGCGGCGCTCCCGGACGCGCGCGCCCATCCCTTCGACTCGCGGCTGTTGACAGCGAACTTGACCTGTGTGGCGCGCGTCTCGCCCGGCGCCAGGGTACCCGCATTCCACGTGAGCGAGGTGCCCGAGCGCGCGACGTTGCTACCGCCGAGAAAGTCGAGCGCGGGCGGCAGCGATTCGAACACGCGCACGTTGTCGATCGCGATCGAGTCGGTGCGATTGACGACGGTCACGGTCATGGTGACGACGTCGCCGATGGCCGCGGTCGCCTGCCGGAAGGTCTGCTCGAGGCCGAGCATCGCGAGCGGGTCCGGGAGCACCGGCATCACGATGCGGTCGATGGTCTGGTTGGTAACCAGCGTGTCGAGCGATGACTCCGCGACCACCGAGAGCGCGGTGGTGGCACCGAGTGAAACGCGAAGCGGAGTGCCCGGACTCGACACGACCACGCGCACCGGCCGCACTTCGCCGGCCGCGAGTGTCCCCACGATGAACGCGCCCGGACTCGTGGAGGCGGGTAACGGCGTTCCTGTGGTATCCGTGCACGAGACGATGACGCCCAGCGGGAGCGCGGCCGCCCCGATGACGACAACCTCGACGCTGTCGCTGCCCGCGGCCGCGTTCTCGATGTCGTTCTGGAAGATCACGGTGTCGGCGGTGGGACCGGCCACGATCGTGGTTTCGTCGTCGACCGATCCGTCGCCCCCCGGAAGCGCGCGCGCGTTGCCAGCCGGTCCGAAGTGGACCGCGGCCGCGGTGACGACACTCGTCACGCGCACCACGGTGGCGTCGGTGGCGGGTGCGAGCGCGGGATCGCGCGCGGAGGTCGCGCGCAGCTCGACGAACGCAACCCCCGCGCCGACCGCGGGCAACACGATGGCGGCGTCGACCGGCGTCGACGCCGTGCTCGCGAGGGCGAGGAACGAGGGGTTGTCTTCACCGGCATCGAAGCGGTTGTTGGCGTTGAGGTCCAAGAAAAACACGACGTTCGCCGGCGCGAGCGTCGAGGGCGGGAGCGCGGCGTACGCCATCGACACCGAATCGGGGCCGTTGCCGAGATTCGCGAGCGTGATGCGCGTGTAGAGCGTGTCGCCGGGAGTACCCGTGAGCGAAAACGCCGGCGCGAGCACGGTTCCGGGCGGTGTTACGCCGAGTTGGTGGACGGCGAGTACGCGTGTGACGACCGGATTCGACACGACCGAGTCGGTCGCACCGGGCCGCGTGAAGGTCGCAGCGGAAATATTTGCAACGTTGGTTCCCGCCGGAGTGGTCTGCGCGCGCGCGCTTGGCACGAAAGTTAGCGCGGCGAGCACAGCCGCGAGGATCGCGCAACTCGTTTTCAAAAAACGAAAAACGACGAGACCACTCGTCGCTTTTGGATGCGATTTCCGCACGAAATTATGCCCCGCGCTGCGCGTCATCTCTGAAAACACACGCGGCCGGCGCATGCGGGGGAGCATTAGAGACTCCGCCCGCATGCGCGGCCGACTTCGAGCGTCCGCGTTCTATGAGGAACGCGGTCTACTGGATACGAACCGTGAACCCGACGCCGGTGGTCGAGCTCGCTCCGGCCAGAAGATCACCCGCGAACACCCAGCGAACGTTGGTGACGTTCGCGTCGTAGCCCGCAGGCGCTCCGCCGCCGCCGCTTGCCGGCGCGTACGCCCACGTCGCTCCGTTGTCGTCGGAGTACTCGATCGTGACGGACGTGATCGAAGCCGGGGCGGTTCCGGAGACGGCCGAGCCCACCTGGAACTGCGTCCACGCCGGAATCGCGTCGTAGATGACGATCGCGGTCACGGCGTCGGTGCCGAGGTTCTGGTAGTCGACCGTGTAGGAGAGGTCGGTGCCGGGCACCTGATCGCCGACCGGACTGACCGACTTCGCGAGCGACAGGTTGCCCGCCACGATGGTGGTGACGTCGGTCGCGTTGTCGGTAGCCAGGGTCACCTGGCCGGTGGCGGTGAGCACGCCCACTTCGACGGTGCCGACGGCCGCCCCCGCGGGGACGGTCAGTCGAACCGTGATGTTGACGGCCGCGCCCGGCGCCAGAGCGATGCTGGTGATCGGCGTGTTGACGGGGTCGAAGAACACGTAGGTCCAACCCTGCGACGAGGCGTAGGTCAGGTCGAAGGTGTCGAACAGGTTGCCGGTGTTCGTGACCGTGTGCGCGTACGTGATGGTACCGCCCGCGGTCGCGTTGCCGGCGTTGTCGGGATCGAAGTCGACGGACGCGAGCGCGTTGACCGTCACCGTGTTGGCGATGGTGTCGAACTGCGTTCCGTTGACCGTCGAGGTCGCCGTGAACGAGGTCGGGTTGACGCCCGGCAGGGTGCCCGCCGGAACGTCGATGCGCGCGATCAGGTTCACTTCGGCGCCCGCGCCGACCGGGCCCGTGCCCGTGACCGGCGTCAATTCGGCCGCGTCGAGCACGCCGTTGCCGTTGGCGTCGAGGTAGAACGTCGCCGTCCAGCCGCCGGGGATCGCCGACGACAGGTTGAAGTTGTCGCTCGATCCCCCGCCGTTGACCACGTCCAGCGCGAAGTCGACCGACGTGCCGGGATCGGCATTCAGGTTGACCGCCACGTTGTTGGTGGTACCCGCGACACCGTCGTAGTTACCGATGTCGACCGCGGCCGGGAGAACGGTGCTGATGCGATCGGTGGTCAGGTTCGACTCGGCCGGCGTGTTGGCCGACTGCGCACGAACCACCGCGTCGAACGGACCGCCCGCGCCCTGCGAGCCCGGGATGATGATGTCCACGACGATGTCGATGCTGGCACCGGGTGCCAGCGGGCCGACGTCGTCGAGACCGTCGAAGTCCGAATCGGACAACGGTGTCACGCCGTCCGACTGGTAGAACAACACCGTCCACGAACCCGGAATCGTCGAAGCGCCGTCGAGCACGACGTTGATCGCGTCGCTGGCGTTGCCGTCGTTGCGGATCGTGTTGGTGAAGCTCACCGTCGTGTTGGCGTAGGCCGTCGGGACGATGGTCGCGTCGTCGTCGAAGTTGGGCGGCGTGCCCGCACCCGGGTTGCCCGCGGGACCGATGAGCACGTTGGCCAGCGTTCCCACCGTCACGGGCGCGTTGTTCGACGTCACGATGGTCGGGTCGGGAGTGACACCGTTGTTGTCGATGTACGCCAGCGCGGCCGTGTTGTTGAGCACGCCCGGCGTCATGCCGACCGGTACGGTGACCTGGTAGGAGAACCCGTAGGCCTGGCCCGACACCACGCCGCCGTTGGTGATGTAGGCGACGGCGATATCGCCCGCGGCCGCCGTGGTGCTCCAGGTCCACGTCTCGGGGCTTCCCGCCGTGGAGCTGCCGCTCGGCAAGTACAAGACCGTCCCGCCCGCCGGCGCGCCCGTGGGAACGCCGAAGATCGGGAGCGGGTTGCCGCTTCCCGGGTTGATGGGGATCACGTCGTACATCAGGACGCCGGTCAGACCGACCGAAGCGACCGTCACGCCGTTGGCGGTGTTGGTGCCGGTGTTGGTGCCCGAGAACAAGTACGTGATCAGATCGCCTTCGACCACGAACGCGGGCGCCGCGTTGAGCAGCGCCGTCATGACCGCGTCGTCGACGACGGTGGTCAGGTGATAGTTGCGCGTGTCGATCTGACCCGCGTCGCCCACGGATGTGCCCTGCACGCCGACGTACGCGACCTCGCCCGCGGCCGCCGTACCCGGCACCGCGTAGGTCACGATCAAACTCACCGACGCGTTCGCGGCCAAGGGGCCGATCAAGCCCGGTACACCGCCCCCGCTGATCACGGGCTCGCCGCCGTCGACCACACCGTTGCTGTTGACGTCGTGGTAGACCGAGATGCCGGCCAGGGCCAGCGTCATGGTCGTGTTGGCGCCGTCCAGCAACGGAACGACCGAGTAGCTGTCGTTGTCGTTACCGGTGTTGGTGAGCGCGTAGCTGTAATAGACCGTCTGTCCGCCGATGGCGTTCTGCGCCAGGGCGGGTGTGACCGGCGGTGTTTCGCCCGAGTCGTCGGGCAGAATCGAGACGCCGTAGACCGGCAGCACCACCGTGATCACGTCGTTCGACACCGAGGAGAAGGTGTTGCCGAGCAAGTCTTCGTAGGTGGCCGACGCCCGGTTGCGAATCTGCGTGCCGGCGGGTGTGGTCTGCGCGAACGCGGACGACACCGTGAGCAGCAGGATCGCGAGCAGGACCGGCAGGGCCAGGATGTGCTTCTTGTTCATCGCGACATCCCTCCCTATTTCACCTCGGCCCGGTACGAGAACGAGATCTCGTCTGCGGGCGCGAGGTCGCCGGACAACGTCCAGCGGATATGGGTGATCATGTCCGGTGTGGCATCGACCCAGACGTCCTTGCCGTTCGCGTCGGTTTGCTTCACGCGCACGGGCCAGTTATGGAACGTCTTGGCGCCGTCGACCGAAAAGACGACGTTCGCGAACTTGGGCGACTTCGCCGTCTTGGCGACGTAGCGCGCGCCCACCGGGACGGGGTCGGTGATGGAGAGTTTGCTGACGGCCTGGTCGCCGCGATTGGCGTACTTCAGCCGATACTCGATGACGTCCTGCGGACGGGCCTCGTCGGCAGGCAGGTAGACTTCCTCACCGCTCTCGGCGACGACGACCTTCACGGCTTCGATGGTGCCCGTGACGGGGTTGTCGGCGAAGGCGAACGAGGTGATGAGTCCGGCTACCAGCACGGACAACAACACTGGACGATGCAATTTCGGACCTCCCTGGGGAAAAGAATCGGGAGCGGGTACGCAGGCGATCGAGTTCGCCGGGCGCACTTATCCCACTCCTCCGGGCGCGTCCACGGCAAGCCACGTTCCAGTCGCGGCCGATGGTGGCGGGACGGGTCCTATGAGCGCCCGTCGGGAGGGAGAACGGGGCGTCGATACGCAAAAAGGTCGGTGGCTGCGGGTGCGGTCGCGAGAGGGTCGAAGGGGGCGCATTCGGGCCCGTCGCACCCCCCGATTCTCTATCCGGTTGTCGAGTCTGCAACACAACCCGGGCGGGTCTTGCAATGTGCAATTGTTTCCTATTCGACCGCCGATCGCGTCCCCCAAAAAAAGGGCGGCCGCCCGAAGACGGCCGCCCCTTGCGCCCCAACGATACTGGGAGGTTCTACTTCATCAACACCATCTTCTTCGTCTCGGAGAAGGTCCCGGCGTTCAACCGATAGAAGTACACGCCGCTCGCCACCGCGGTACCGAACGCATCGCGTCCGTCCCACACGGCTTCGTGCGTGCCCATCGACTTGACACCGCTATCCAACACGCGTATCAACGCGCCATCGACACTGAATACGGCGAGCTCCATCGTGGAGCGAGCCGGCAACGTGTAGCGAATCGTCGTCGTCGGGTTGAACGGGTTCGGATAGTTCTGCTCGAGGTGGTACGACTCCGGCACCGCGTCGTTCGCTCCGGTGGGCGTGGGCCGCGTGATCACGAAGGCGAGGTCGATACTCTGACCACCCTTCGGATGAACGGCGGGCCATCTCAGCTCCTGCCAGAACGGATTCGGGTTGTCGCCCCAGACCGCGTCGTCCAGGAAGTGGAAGCCGGTGTTGGGCGGCGGGTAACGATCGACGTCGGCCGTCTTCCACCCGAGCGGACCTTCGCTCGCCATCCACACGTCGAGCCAGTACACGTTGCCTTGGAACTGATAGAACGGATCGACGATGTTGTCGATGTCGCACCGATACAGAATGCGGTGATTGTTGAACTCGAACTGGCCCTGGCTCGGGTTGTACCAACTCTGGCTGTCCGTGAAGCATCGTGTGATGTGCACGGACAGTGAATCGGCAACGGGATAGTCACGCTCCCACAACAGCGCACCGGGACGGCTGTACTCGGGTCCGTCGCCGTCGGGATCGGGAATGTCCGCGTGGATACTGACGTGGATGTTGAAGATCTGCTGGTTGAGGGGCTGCGTCAGATCGAGCCAATCATTGTGGGCCGAGAACCAGAAGTGAATATCGCTGACCGGTCCAGTCAACGTGCATCTCCAGTCGTCCGCCAGAACTCGCGGCGGACCCGAGAAGAAAATGTCCGCACCGGTCGGATCCGGGAGCTGCGGGAAGTGCATCTTGTGGTTCCACGGACGCTCACGACCCGTGATCACGAACGCGAGGTCCATGCTCTGGCCTAGGTAGGGACCGGCCGGATATCGAATCTCCTGCCATCCCGACGTAGGCGCCGCGCGCCAGGTCGCGTCGTCCTGGAAGTGCAGGCCCGTGAACGGCGGCGGATAGAGATTCCGGTCCGACGACTTCCAGCCCAACTCGATCGACGACGAAATCGAAACTTTCAACCAGTAGATGGTTCCCACCTTCTGATAGAAGGGCTCGTCGATGTTGGTGATGTTGCACTGGTAGATGTTGTTGTGGTCGTTCGGCACCACCAGCCCGGTGGCCGGGTCGTACCACGATTGTGGTCCCGCGCCGTCGTGCCGGATCTGTACTTCCCCGACGGTGTAGTTGCGCACCCACAGGGCCGGACCCGGGCGACTGTAGGGATTGCCGGGGCCGACCGGGATGTCCGAGTGGATGCTGACGTTAATGCTGAATATCTGCGTGTCGAGCGGCTTGCTCAGATCCAGCGAGTCGTACCGCGACGAGAACCAGAAATGAATGTCCTGCACGGGTCCGGTCTCGCTGCACCGCCAGTCGTCCGCCAGCTGCTGCGGCGCACGGAAATTGACGTCGAAGCCCGTCGGATCGGGCATCTGCGGAAAATGCATCTTGTGGCCGTCGCCGGGATTCCAGTCGGCGAAAGCCGGCGCGGCGGTGAAGGCGATAGCCACCACCGTCATCGCCACACGAAGTGCACAGTGTCGCTTGTACATCAGGGGGCTCCTTCTGATCGGGCGCCGCGTCGTTCGAAAAGGCTGCGAGGCGTCGTCGCGATCATTCGATCGAGGTGAACTGCGTGGCCCGCGGGTGCGGACCTCCTACTCTCGAAGACATTCGGGCAGCGAGTAGCGTTGGGCCGAACAACGGTCGAAGACCGTCCCCGATGCGTGTGCTTTTCCGTACGTCAACGAGCATGCTTCCGTCGCGGCGGCGTGTCAATCGCGCGCGCGCAAGTTTTCGAACTATTGACGAATCGTTGATTCAAAATTGATCGCGAAGAACGCAGCCGCGCACACGAGGATGGCGCCACCCGCACCGTCGGCAACGATCGCGGCCCATTGAGGGAGAACCCATTGGGCGCCAGGCGCCGTGCATAACGCTACGCCGTTTGCGGCCCACAGGGCCGCGCCCTTCGAATTCACCCGCTGCGCATACACGTCGCTGGCGCCGTTGCGTTCGTCCTGCCACACCACGATGGCGCCGCCCGCGCCGTCCGAGACGACGTTCGGCGTGTACTGACCGCCGGGCACGAGGGTCAACGAAGCGCCGTCCAGCGCCCATTGCGCGAGCGAGGCGTTGGGAAGAAACACGAGGGAGAACAGGGCGAGTCCTAACCGGGTCTTCATGGGGTCCTCCGTATGGGTAACCGCGGCACTCCGGGACCGCCCGACGATGGCGCATACCCGGGCTATAGGAGGAAACGCGGGCTAGTCAGAAAGCGAACAGAGGCGGGCTAGTTTTGTCGACGCTGCCCCAGGTAGGCGAGGAGCAGCCCTCTCTCTCGAACCGAGTCTCCATACAACGGGGCACTGACGACGAGGTCGCGAATGTGATCGCCGTTGAAGTCACCGCTCGTCAGGCAGAAGCCGAGGTGCGCGTCGGGGGCCGAGCCGATCGCGCGCCACGCCGCGCTTGATTCACAACCGTCGCGAGTTCCCCGATACACTTCGACTGCGCCCAGGTGGATCCGCTTTCCCTCGGTGTACTGAGGAGAACCGACCGCGACGTCGTCGAGACCGTCGCCGTCCAGGTCACCGACGCCGCAGGTTGTGTATCCGAGATGCATATAAGCGACGGCGCCCAGGGCCTGCCAAGCGGGCGTGGGCGACAATCCGGTTTTTCCGCCGAGAAACAGGAGCGCACGGCCGCGTTCCGGCCGCCCTTCGTCCGAGTACTGCGGCTCGCCAATGATGACGTCGGCATAGCCGTCGCCGTTCACGTCCCCGGCGCCCGCAACGGTGGTTCCCAAGTGCGAGTTCGTGCCCGCGCCCTCCACGGTCCACGCGGGCGTATCGGCCACGCCGCTCG
>JAKEHA010000012.1 GCA_022615275.1 Candidatus Latescibacterota bacterium | reverse complement strand
GGCTGGGGCCCACCAGGCTCACGATGCGCCCGGGTTCGAGGCGCAGCTCGTCGCGCAGGACCTCGCTCATGCGCGCGAGGGTTCCCTCTTCCAGGCCTTTCGTGGCGCACACGAGGAACGCGCCGCCTGGGAGAAAGGGCGCGGCACGCCGCGCCGTTTCCCGCGTCGCGTGCGAGGGGACCACGAAAACGACCATGCGCGCATCGCGAAGGGCGCCCCCCAAATCGTTCGTCACTTCGATACTCGCCGGGAGCGTGACGCCGGGCAGAAACTTCGTGTTCTCTCTCTTGCGCGCGATTGCCGTCGCGTGTTCCGCGTCGAACTCCCACAGCGCGACGTCGTGCCCGTTCTCGGAGAGGACGATGGCGAGGCTCGTGCCCCAACTTCCCGCTCCCAGGACTGCGATGCGCATCGCTATCCCTTCCCCCGCCGCGCCAGCGCGGGCTCCGTCCCGGCGCGCAAGCGCCGGATGTTGCCTCGATGCTTCCAGACCACGACCAGCATGACCAGAATCGTCACCCACTGCACCGACGCCTGGCGATTCCCCAGCCCCAAGCCGGGTGCCACGAACACCGCGATCGGCAGCGTCACCGCGGCCGCCAGGCTCGCGAGCGACACGATGCGCCGCGCGGCGAACACGATCGCGAACACCGTGAGCGCGCATAGGAACGCCCAGGGTGCGAGCCCCGCGAATGCGCCCGCCGAGGTCGCGATGCCCTTCCCGCCCGAGAATCTCAAATAGGGCGAGAACAGGTGCCCGAGGATCGCGCCGGCCGCGGCCGCGATGGCGTGGTACGGCTCGGCACCGTAGGGGTCGAAGCGCCCGGCCACCACCACCGGTGCCAGCCCCTTCGCGATGTCGAGTATCAGGACCGCGAGGGCGATGCGTCCACCCAGAATCCGGTAGGTGTTCGACGCGCCCAGGTTGCCCGAGCCGTGCTCGCGGAGATCGATTCCCTTCGCGAGCTTCCCGGCGATGTAGCTGAAGGGGATCCCGCCCACCAAGTAGGCCCCGAGCGCCGCCAGGAGAATCGACATCACGACGCCGCCCGCTTCCGGCGGCTGCTCTTCTTCAAGCGCGCACGGCGCGTGGCGCGCGGCTTGTCTTCCTTGCGAAGCGCCGCCTTGCCGTCGCGGCGCTGAGCCAGCTCGATGCGGATGTCGGTCCCTTCGAAGCCGTACTCGGCGCGCAGCTGGTTGCTCAATTGGCGCATGTAGTAGCGACCGAAGTGCGCCACGCGATTCACGAACAAATTGAACGTGGGCGGCGCCACGTCCACCTGCGTACCGTAGAAAATCTTCCCGTTGCCGCCCGCGTGGTACGGCGGCGGCGTGCGCTGGGTCGAGCGCGTGAGGAAGCGATTGAAGTCGGAGGTCGGCACGCGGCGGTGGCACTCTTCGCGCACGCGCCAGGCCGTCTCCAGCACCACGTTCACGCGCTGGTGCGTCTTGGCCGATATGAAGATGACGGGCGCATAGTTCAAGAACCCGCACTTCTTGCGGAATTCGCGCTCCTTCTCGACGTAGGTCTTGTCGCCCTTTTTGGGCACGACGTCCCATTTATTGAAGCACACCACCACGCCCTTGCCGGCGCGGTGCGGGTAGCTCCCCACCTTGACGTCCTGATTGGAGATCTCGCGCGTGGCATCCAGCATGACGACGGCGACGTCGCAGCGCTCGATCGCCTCCAGGCTCTTCATGGTGCTCAACAGGTCGAGGTCTTCGGTGGTGCGGGCCTTGCGCTTGATGCCGGCGGTGTCGACCAGCGTCAGCTTCTTCTTCTGCCACATCACCGACGAGTCGATGGAGTCGCGCGTGGTACCCGGGCGATCGTCGACGATGCTGGCGTCGGAGCCCACGATGGCGTTCACGAGGCTCGACTTGCCCACGTTGGGAACACCCACGATGGCGAGGCGAAGGTCGGTGTGCAACGCACCCGCGGACGAGCGCGGCAGGAGCTTGACGACGTCGTCCAAGAGGTCGCCGATGCCCTCGCCGTGGAGGGCGCTGACCTCGTACAAGTTGTCGAAGCCGAGCTTGTGGAACTCGCCGGCGCCCAAGTGGCTCACCTGGCGCTCGGTCTTGTTGACCACGAGCAGCACGGGCAGGCTCAAGTCGCGCGCGCGCTTGGCGACGTCGCCGTCGGCCGGGGTGAGCCCCGTCTCTCCATCGACGACGAGGAGAATCACATCCGCGGCCATCGCTTCGCGCATGGCGCGCTCTTCGACTTGGGCGACGAGCGGGTCGGCGATACCGGAGAACAGACCGCCCGTGTCGACCAGGTTGAAGGCGAAGCCGTTCCAGTCGGTGGCGGCGCGCTGCGCGTCGCGCGTCACCCCCGGCGTCTTGTGCACCAAGGCGCGGCGCGCCGACGTCACCCGGTTGAAGAGCGTCGACTTGCCGACGTTCGGCCGGCCCATGATGGCCACGGTGGGGTTCTTCTTCATGCTACGTCTTCCTGGTAGATCCCCACGCGGCGTGATCGCACAGCGCTTCCACAAACGACTCGTCGGGCGAAACCACCGGGGCGCCGGTTTCGCGTGCGAGGTCGTCGGCCGACATCTCGTCGATGGTGACGCCGTCGTAGTTCAAACAGTTGGGCGGGATGAACGTCGTCTTGGGCGAACCCGCGCGCGCCAGCGCGCGCGCGATGTCGCGCCCCACGAGCAAACCGGAACAAGTGACACCCGAGCCGAAGTATTCGTTTTCGACGACCAAGATCTCCGGCGGCGTTCTCATTCCGCGCGCGACGAGAAGGGGGAATACGCAACGCGCGAACACGCGCGCGGCCAGGCTGCCGGTGGCGATCCGGATCGTGCTCGCATCGGCCGGGAGTTCGAACGCGTCCAGGTCGGCCTCGATCTCGCGCAAGAAGTTGCGTATCGAGCCCACGCCGTTGTCGAGTTGAGGGAAATCCTCGTAGTCGTCGTAGCCGGGCGCTTCGCGCGCGGCTCCCACGTACCATTCGTCGCTGGCAAACACGAAACGGGACTTTCGCTTCTCGACGAATGGCTTTTGGTACGATTCAACGAGATCGATGACAGGCGACATTTCGTCGTCTCTGTAGGATCGAATCGTCGAAAGACCTTCGCGGTGCTTGGTCAGTCCCACCGGCACCACCGCGAGTGTCGCGATGTTGGGCCCGATGCCTTCCAGCGTCTCGATGGTCTCGCGCAGATAGTCGCCGTCGTTGCGCCCCGGCACGATCACGGCCTGCGTGTGCACCTTGATGCCGCCCTCGGACAGCGCGCGCAGGGTCTGCACGATGTCGCGCTTCATCGGGCGCCCGAAGATGAAGCGGCGCATGGCCTCGTCGATCACGTGCACCGATACCCACTGCGGCGAGTTGCGCTGCTCGATGATCTTTTGTATTTCGAGGTCCGTCACGTCGTTCATGGTGGTGAAGTTGCCGTAGAGAAAACTCAAGCGGAAGTCTTCGTCCTTGACGTAGAGCGTCTCGCGCATGCCCTTGGGCATCTGATCGACGAAGCAGAACGGGCACTTGCAGCGGCAGCGCCGGAAGTCCATCGCCTCGAACCAGATCTCGAGACCCGCCACGGCACTGGTCGGCAGCACGATGCGCTCGCGCGCCCCGTTGGCGCGCTCGACCACGATCGTGACCGACTTCCCGCGCGAGGCGTGGAAGTGGAAATCGAGCTGGTCCTCGGCCGGCTTGCCGGCCACCTCGACCACGTGGTCGCCCACGGCGAGAATGCCCGGTGCGAGCCCGAAGTCGGCGGGGTCCTTCATCGAAACGATCTTGAGTGCACGATCGGCCATAGTCTTCTACTTCGTGGTCAGCGCGCGCACGCGCTCCAGCACCGCGAGTCCTTCCGCGCCCGAAACCGGCCCGGTCTTGCGGGAGGCCGCACGGTATCCGCCCGGCATGATGTGATCGACCTCGCGCGCGCGGCCCGCGTCGGAGAGAATGCGCGCGGTGACGACGTACAACGAGGCGTGCGTGACGGGCTCGTCGGCGTGGTCGTACCCGTCCGCGAGTGCCGGCATCCACCCGCGCCGCGCGAGCTGCGCGAGAGGCGTGGGCCCCGTCGGATCGTCGGGCGCGCCGTTCAGGAACAAGCGCACGATGGCACCCGCGAGCTGGCCGCGCGTCAGCACGTCGCGCATGTGCAAAGCCGCGGGCTTGCCTTCGACGTACTGCTTCAGTAGCTCCAAGTAGGCGACGCACGGCCCGGTGTCGCCCAGCTGCACGCCGCGCGCGAACGCGTCGATGGCGGCGTCGGTCTCGCCGAGTGCCATGTGGGCGCGACCCAGGTACGTGTACGCCTCGCGGCGCACGGCGTCGTCGCTGGACGCGGCCACGACCGCGTCGAGCTTCGTCACCGCGGCGCGGTAGTCCCCGTCGATGAAGTCGTCGACCGCGCGGTCGAGGTCCTGGCGAGGCCCGGGAGGTGCTGAAGCGCACGCGGCCAAGCCCCCGGCCGCCGCTACCAGAAGAAGCGCCGCGATTCGAAGGCCGGTCATAGGCAGCGCTCGACGCATGGATCAAGGGGGATGGAGCGGGCAACGGGGCTCGAACCCGCGACCTTCAGCTTGGGAAGCTGATACTCTACCAACTGAGTTATGCCCGCTCTCCTAACGTGCTGTGATAAAAGCATCTTAGCTAGACCGTGTCAAGTTGTTATTGAGCCCTGTGGCGGCATCGGGCATCGCCCAGAAAGGCCCCGACTCGCGCTTCGACCCCAACTTCCCAGCCGGGCTCCGAGACGTCGATCCAGACCGCGTCCTTCTCGCTCCTGAAGAACGTCTCCTGTCGCTTGGCGTACTGCTGGGTCTCCTGGACGACCTCGTCGAGACACGACACGGGGTCCACGCCCGATTCGACGTTCCGCGCCAACGCGCGGTACCCCAGGCCGTTCGCGGCCGGCGCCTCCGAGGATACACCGGATGCGAGGAGCCGCTCCACTTCGGCCGGCCACCCGGCCGCGAAGAGAGCGCGCGTGCGCTCCGCGATGCGTTCGCGCAATTTCTCGCGCGGCATGGACAGCACGAGCTTGAGATACAGGACGTCGTCGACGGCTTCGCGCTGGCGCGCGTACAACTCGCTGGGCCGGACCCCGGTGTAGTTCAGCAGCTCCAACGCACGCGTGATACGCACGCGGTCGTTGACGGACAGCTCGCGGGCGCGCGCGGGATCTTCGTGCAGCAAGTGGCCGTAGAGCGCGCGCGTCTCGTGGCCGTCGAAGCCGGCGCGGATGCGCGCGAGCTCATCGGCGGGAATCACCACCTCGATGAGGCCGCCGAAGAGCGCGCGAAAGTAGAGCCCCGTCCCGCCCACCAGGAACGGCACGCGGCCGCGCGCGGCGATCTCGTGCATCGCTTGCTCCGCCAGGCCCGCATGACGGCCGGCGCTCCACCATTGGTCGGGGTCGGCGACGTCGATCAGGTGGTGCGGCACGCGCTCGCGTTCGTCGCGCGAGACCTTGCCCGTCCCGACGTCGAAACCGCGGTAGACTTGCCGCGAGTCCATGGACACGATCTCGCCCCCGAACTCGAGTGCCAGCGACATGGCCAGCGCCGACTTGCCGGTGGCCGTCGCCCCCATGATCGCGATCGCTCGAATCGGTGTGGGCATGTGCACCGCGCCCGCGTTGCGCCGAGTGGCGTGGACCTAGCGCCGGTGGAACCAGCGCGCGACTTCGTCGACGGAGAGACGGTGGATGGTCGGGCGGCCGTGCGGACACGAGTACGGGTGGTCGGCCGCGAACAGCTGGTCGGCGAGGAGCTTCATCTCGTCGACGGAGAGCTTCTGCCCCGCTTTGATGGCACTGCGGCACGCGTAGCTCGCCACCAGCTTCTCGGTCTGGGTGTCGCCGGGTGCGCGGTCGGCGAGAATATCGTCGAAGATCTGCAGAAGGAGGCGCCCTTCCGACCAGTTCTTCACACCCTGTGGGTAGCCGCGCACGAGGATGCTGGTCCCGCCGAAGGGCTCGAGGGTAAAGCCGAGACGGTTGAAGACGTCCTTCGAAGAGCGAAACACCTCGAGCTCGCGCAGCGACAACTCGATGGGGATGCTAAAAAGAATCTGCTGCGAGGGCGGCGACGAGCCTTCCAGCTGGCGCATGCCGCGGTCGAAGAGAATGCGTTCGTGGGCGGCGTGCTGGTCGATGACGACCACACCGCCGCGCACCTGGATGAAGATGAAGGTGTGGTTGAACTGCCAGTAGAGCGCGTCGTCGGTGGGCGCCACTTGCGGTGTGGCTTCCGCCGGCGCGGGCGCTTCGACCGTGCCCAGCGCCAACTCGGTGGCCTTCGCCTCCTCGGGTGCGGGCGCCAGCGCCCCGCGCCGCGCGACATAATCGGCGAACGCGTCGCGGATGCGTTCTTCCGGCGCGCCCGCGAACGCGGGCGTGCCCACTACGCTCGTTGCCGACTCAGCGCTCGACGTCGCCCACGAGCCAGTAACGCTGCGACGGACTTCGGCGGTCTGGGTCACGCGCGCCGCGCGTGCCACCGCCAACACGCCTTCGCTCTTCGACGACAACGCGGTCTTGATGGCCTGGCGAACCGCCGCGAACACCGCGCGCTCGTTCTGTACCCGCACCTCGAGCTTGCTGGGGTGGACG
>JAKEHA010000091.1 GCA_022615275.1 Candidatus Latescibacterota bacterium | reverse complement strand
CGAGCTTCATAGTGCGGAGCCACGACGATTCCATCCCGTAGGTCTCCATGATGACGTCGGCGATGTTACCGAGCACTTGTTGCTGGTCGTCAATCTTGGCGCCGTACTTCTGCGCGGCCACACCGAGTGCCAAGAGTGAGAGCTTCTTGGCGTTCGCGATCATGCCACGCTCGGTTGAAAGCACGGCCGTGCCGTCTTCGTCGCTCAACGATGGTGAACCTTCCAACAGCTCATCGGCCAGTTTCTTCGCCGCGAGAAGCAGGGGCAGCTCTCCTTTGACGGAGCGCTTGAGCAGGTTGCCGGTGAGCAGCATGCGGTTGATCTCGTTGGTGCCTTCGTAGATGCGGGTGACGCGCGCGTCTCTATAATGACGCTCGGCGGGATAGTCCTCGATGAAGCCGTAGCCGCCGAAGATCTGCACGGTCTCGTCGACGACGAGCCCGAGCGCCTCGCTGCCCTTGACCTTCATGATCGAGCACTCGGCCACGTATTCTTCGATCCCGGCCATGGTCTTGTGCGCGAAGTCGGGCGCGGTCTTGTCGATGGGTTGCAGGATGGCGTCCAAGAGCCCCGCGGTGCGATACGACATCGATTCCACGGTGTAGATGGCGGCCGCCATGTTGGCGATCTTGGCCTGAATCATCCCGAATCTCGAAATGGGCTGGCCGAACTGCTGGCGCTCGTTGGCGTACTTGACGGCGTCGTCGAACGCCTGCTTGGCGCCGCCGATGGAGCCGCCGCCCAGCTTGAAGCGCCCCATGTTCAAAATATTGAACGCGATCTTGTGACCCTTGCCCACTTCGCCGAGGAGATTCTCGACCGGCACCTGTACGTTCTCCATGAACACCTGCACGGTGGAGGAACCGCGGATGCCCATCTTCTTCTCTTCCGCACCGGTCGTGAGGCCGGCGTAGTCGCGCTCGACGATGAACGCGGAGAAATGGAGACCGTCGACTTTCGCGAAGACAATGAACAAGTCCGCGAAGCCGCCGTTGGTAATGAACGTCTTGTCGCCGTTGAGAAGCCAGTGCTTGCCGTCCTTCGACAATTCCGCGCGCGAACGGGCCGCGAGGGCGTCGGAGCCGGAGCCGGGCTCGGTGAGCGCGTAGCACGACGCGATCTCGCCGGTCGCGAGGCGCGGGAGGTACTTCTGCTTCTGCGCGTCGGTGCCGAAGTACACGATGGGCAGAGTGCCGATGCCGGCGTGCCCGCCGTAGGTGGTGCCGAACGAGCCGCCCTTCGAGATGGCTTCGGTCACCGCCATCGAGGTCGCCTTGTCGAGTCCCAAACCGCCGTAGGCTTCGGGGACGTCGATCATCAAGAGTCCGAGTTCGCCGGCCTTCTTCAAGAGGCCGAGCATCACGCCGGGTTCTTTGTGCTCGGTCTTCTCGATGCTGGCGAGGACTTCGTTCTGGATGAAGTCGTCCGCGGTCTTGACGAACATCTTCTGCTCGTCGTTGAAGTCTTCGGGTGTGAACACCTCGGCGGGCTCGACGTCCTCGACGAGGAAGCTCCCGCCCTTCTTGATTCCGGCTACTTTCGTACTGCTCATGACGGTCCCTTCGCTAACCCATTCTTCCTCAAGCGGATGTCCCTCTAGGCCAATCTAAGTCCGACCGGGGACTTTGGTCAACGACGCAAACATCGTACCGAGAAGTGGTGCGGTCCAGTGCTTGCCGTCGAAGCCGACCCATTTGACTTCGGCGAACAGCTCCTGCTCGCTTTTCCGGGCCAAGAAGTCCGTCCATGCGGTGAGGCTGGCGTTCCACTCGCGCTCGAGGTCATCCAGTGGATAACCAGGTTCCCACCAATCCATATTGGGATCCTTGGGAAACTGCTCAATGCGCGCGAGCCACTTCTTCTGCGAGTTGATGAGGTGACTGAAGAACTTGATGCATTGCTCCCGGTCGGGGAGCTCGCGAATGCGCGTCAGCACGTGCTTGTTGGCGCGGTCGTTGAACGCGAAGGTGTCGAGTAAGTACTGCTTCATTTCCATGGCAGCACCTCGGTCCCAAACGAAAGCGCGGGCGGCGCGCTCACTGGCGGCGCCGCCCGCTTGGAGGACAAATCAACCGACCGGGCTACTTCCCCCAACCGAGGATGAATTTCCAGTCGGGCACATCGCCCAATCCAACCTTCGTCTCGAAGAAGAACTTCTCGTTGAGCTGGATGCCACCGAGGATGCTGCCGCCGAACTCGAGGTCGCCGTCGGCATTGTCGAAGTCGAACCAGTTGAGCGTCAGGCCGGCGCCGACATACGGCGCGTACTTGGAATTGGTCTTGAAGTCGTAGTGTCCATCGAGGTTGCCCGCGAACATCCAGATGTCATCGCCGATGCCGAACTCAACACTGGGAACGAGGTAGATCGACGTGTCGCCCAGGGGAGTGCTCTTAAAGCGCCCGCCGATCAGGAACATGTCGGGGTCGATCGACGCGCCCGCTTGCAGGCCCAGGGCCGCAAACGAGGGCGTTGCCGTAGCAACGAGGACCAGAGTGACAACACAGAAACGTATCGAGCGATACATACGCACTCCTCGGTGGAGGTGGCAACGTGCCACGCGGTTAATGAATCACACTAACTGCGCGTGCGGATGCTGACGAAGTGGCGGGTCGACACGCGTTGCCTGGACCATACCACGAATTGGGGAGAAATGTGAGTGGGTTCCTCACGCTCGCTGAAAGATTCCCGCCGCTCCCATGCCGCCGCCGATGCACATCGTCACGATGCCATACTCGACGCCGCGGCGCTGCATCTCGTAGAGCAACGACGCGGTGAGCTTCGAGCCCGTGCAACCCAGCGGGTGACCGAGGGCGATGGCGCCGCCGTTGACGTTCAAGCGGTCGGTGCGAATCCCGAGCGTCTGCTGCACGTAGGCCGCCTGCGACGCGAACGCTTCGTTCAACTCGAACAGACCGATGTCGCCGATGGTGAGCTCGGCCTGCTCGAGCACCTTCGGGACCGCGAACACGGGCCCGATGCCCATCAGCTCGGGTTCCACACCCGCGGTCGCGAAGGCGATCAGCTTGCCGAGCGGCTTGGCGCCCAATTCCTTCATCACGCTCTCGGAGACGATCACGAGCGCGGCCGCGCCGTCGTTCATGGGCGACGAATTGCCCGCGGTCACGGTACCGCCCACGCGGAACACGGGCTTCAAGGCCGCGAGCGCTTCCATGGACGTGTCGGTGCGAACGCTTTCGTCGACCTTGAACTCGATCTCTCGCGCTTCGATCTTGTTCTTGGCGTTGATCGACTTCTCGATCACCTTGACGGGCACGATCTCGTCGTTGAAGCGGCCCTCGGCGATGGCCCTGGCGGCGTTGGTGTGGCTGCGTAGCGCGAACGCGTCCTGCGTCTCGCGCGAGACGCTGTATTTCTCCGCCACGTTCTCCGCGGTGTTGCCCATGTTGACGTAGGCGCCGGGCATGTCGGCGATGAGGCCGGGATTGGGCGAGGGCTTGAAGCCGCTCATCGGAATCATGCTCATCGACTCGACCCCGCCCGCGACCGCGACGTCGATTTCGCCCATGCGGATGCGCGCGGTCGCGTCGTGGACGGATTGCAGCCCCGACGCGCAGAACCGATTCACGGTGACGCCGGTCGTTGTGACCGGGAGCCCCGCGCGCAAAAGCGCCAGGCGCGCCACATTCAGTCCCTGCTCGCCCTCCGGCATGGCGCAGCCGATGACGACGTCTTCGACCCGCGCCGGGTCCAGGCCCTGCGCGCGCGCGATCGCTTCCTTGATCACCAGCGCCGCGAGCTCGTCGGGGCGCGTGTTGCGCAGCGTCCCCTTGAACGCGCGGCCCACGGGCGTGCGCACGGCGGATATGATGTACGCGTCTCTCATCTTAGTTCCTGAGCGGCTTCCCTTCCTTCAGCATGAACGCCATGCGGTCCTGCGTCATCTTCTGGCCGCACAATCGTAAGAAGACCTCGCGCTCGAGTTGGAGCAAGTAGTCCTCGCTGACCTTGGCGCCGGCCGGTAGCTCGCCGCCGCACAGGATGCGCGCCAACTCGCCGCCCAGGTACGCGTCGTATTCGCTGATCGCGCGTCCTTCCTTCATGTTGTAGAGCTGCGTCTTGATGGTCGCGATACCGCCTTCGCCCGCGACCGGAATCTCGATCATCGGATCGGGCGGCTGGTAGCCCCGGTGCGCGAGTGCCAGCGCGTACACCTTCGCCGCGCGTAGCACGCGATCCGGATTCATGACGAACGAATCGCCGTCGCGCAGCATCCGCATCGCGAACGCGTCCTCCGCGCTGGTCGACACCCTGGCGAGGCCGATGCACTCGAAGGCGGCGCGCGCGGCGAGGAACGGGTCGGCGCCGTCCACGTTGGGCAGGCCGTGGACGTTGCGAAGCACCATCTCCTTGCACCCGCCGCCGGCGGGGATCAATCCCACACCCACTTCGACCAGTCCGATGTACGTCTCCGCGGAAGCGACCACGTGCTGCGCGCCCAGCACGACCTCGCAGCCGCCGCCGAGTGCGAGGCCGAACGGAGCCGAGACCACCGGCTTGCGACAATACTTCAGCGCCGAGGTCATCTTCTGGAACTGCCGGACCACCAGATCGACTTCGTCCCAGTCGCCTTCGCGCGCCGCTAACAACAACAGCATGAGGTTCGCGCCGACGGAGAAGTTCGCGCCCTGGTTGCCGATGACGAGCGCCTCGAAGTTCGCTTCGGTCTCTTTGACCGCCGCCATCGCCATCGAGATGATGTCGGCGCCGATCGCGTTCATCTTGGAGTGGAACTCGAGGCAAAGCGCACCGTCGCCGATGTCGACCAGGCTCGCACCCGCGTTCCTTTTCACCACCTTGCCCGCGGCTTTGAGCGCCGCGAGGTCGATGGTCGCCGATTCGTCTTCGGCCGGTTTCAGCTTTCCGCCGGACAACCGCGGCCGCTTGGGCGTTTCGTCCTTGCGATAGAACTTCTTGGTGGGCGACTTCAGCGTTTCGAGCACGAGCGGCGGGAGCGTGCGCCGTTCCATCTCCATGCGCTCGACCGTCTTCTCGATCCCGATCGCGTCCCACAACTCGAACGGCCCCATCTCCCACCCGAAGCCCCAGCGCATGGCGCGGTCGATCGAGACCACGTCGTCGGCGATCTCTCCCACCCGCGCGGCACTATAAAGGAGCGTTTCCGCCAGCATGCGCCATACGAAGGCGCCCGCGCGGTCGTTCGTATTCGTCACCGTGCGAATGCGCTCGCCGAGCGCCTCGATGGCTTTCGCGGCCTCGAGCGGCGGAAACTTGGGCGACTGGCGCGCGCGATATTTCAACGTCGTATGGTCGAGCGTCAGGATCTCCGAGCCATTCTTCCCCGCGACCTTCTGATAGAAGCCCTTCCCCGTCTTGTCGCCCAACATGCCTTCCTTGAGCATCTTCTCCAGCAACGCGGGCGGTTTGAAATAGTCGCGCTGCGGGTCCTGGGTGGCGCGCTCGTATACCGTCGTCGACGCGTGTACGAGAACATCGAGACCGACCAGGTCCGCGGTTCGAAATGTGGCACTCTTGGGCCGCCCGATGAGCGGCCCCGTCAGCGCGTCCACTTCTTCGATGGTGTAGTTGCCTTCGAGCATCGCGCGAATCGCCGACATCACCGCGAAGGTCCCGATCCGATTCGCGATGAAGTTGGGCGTGTCCTTCGCGATGACGACCCCCTTGCCGAGCACTTCGTCGCCGAACGCGCTCATGAACTCGATGACGGCCGGGTCGGTGCCCGCGTGCGGGATCAATTCCAGAAGGTGCAGGTAGCGCGGCGGATTGAAGAAGTGCGTGCCGAAGAAGCGCGGACGCAGCGACTCCGGCAGCACCGCTGCCATGTCGGTGATCGAAAGGCCCGATGTGTTGGTGGTGACGATCGCGCTATCTTTGAGGTGCGGTGCGATGGTTTCGAAGAGTACCTTCTTGATGTTGAGTTTTTCGACCACGGCCTCGAGGACCCAGTCGCAGTCCTTCAATTTGGCGACGTCGTCCTCGAGGTTGCCGATGGTCACGCGGCGCGCGCGCGCCGACGAAAAGAACGCGGCTGGCTTCGACTTCTGCGCGCGCTCCAGGCCGGCGCGGGCCAGAGCGTCGCGGTACTCGCGCGAGGCCGGGTCACCCTTGACCTTGGCCCCGACGGGTGGAACGATGTCGAGCAGCAGGGTCGGGATTCCGGCGTTCGCGAGGTGCGCGGCGAGTGCGCTCCCCATAACGCCCGAGCCCAGGACCGCGGCGCGCTGGATTGCGAGGGACAACGAGAACTCCTTATCGTTCCTCTAAATAGCCCGTGGCCTGAAGCTATACGAAGCACAGCGTCCCCTGTCAACGGGCGATCGGGCCGGACGGCGTATGCAGGGCACGTTCCTTGCCACTTTCGCCGCCGATGGACCTTCTGCTTTCCCGATATTCCGCGACGAGGTTCGTCCTTCTCGCGATCTGCGTCGCCAACCTGGCGGCCTGTTCGAGCGCGCCCCGCTTTCGCGGCCGCCCGTCGCCGGTGGAACCGTCCGCGCCGTCGTCGCCCGTGCCGACCGCCACGCGCGTGCCGCCCCCGGCCGACGTCGTCCAGGAGTTCCCGCTCGATGGAAGCGACTCCGTCGCCACACCGGATGCGCGCGGCAACGAAGTCGTGGAACTCGCGGAGCGCTACCTCGGCGCGCCGTACCGTTCCGGCGGCACGACGGCGAATGGCGTCGACTGCTCGGGGCTGACGTTCGCCGTGTTTCGAGAAGTGGGTGTCAAGCTCCCGCGCAGTTCGGACGATCAAGCGCGCGTCGGCGATCCCGTCCCGCGCGAGGAACTCGCACCCGGCGACTTGATCTTCTTCGGCTCCCGCAGCAACGTGTCGCACGTCGGCATCTACGCCGGCGACGGCGAGTTCATCCACGCGTCCACACGCTCGCGCAGCGTTCGCTTCGACCGCTTGGACACGAAGTACTTCGCAAATCGCTACCTGGCGGCGCGGCGGGTGCTGCGATAATTGAGCGTTGACGTTCTACCGGAAGTTGCTAATGAGGACGACGTCGCGACTCAAGGTGCCCGCTCGCACGAGAATCCGGCTGCTGTCGGGGGTCCAATCGATCTGGAAGACGTCTTCGCCGTCGAAGCGGGTGACCTGCTTGGTCGGCCCGCCCTCCGCGTCGAGCACCCAGACGTTCTCACCGGCGTCGTCGTGCCGGACGACCGCGATGCGTTTCAGATCCGGCGACCACTCGTGATCGGTCAAGCGGCCGTCCGTGAACGTCGTGATCTGCCTCGGCTCTCCGCCTGCGAACTTTATCGAGAAAACGTTGCGCGCGGAATCGTTTCGATCGAGGAACGAAAGTGCCCCGTCGGGTGCTTCCGCGTGGTCGAGCGCCTGCGGCGGCGAAGTGAAATGCATGACTTCCGCTCGATTTTCCACCGATACGACGCGGAACACCGTTTGCACCAGCCCGCCCCCGTCGGGAACCAGATCGACGACGATGACGTCATCGCCGTCGCGCGAGAAGAATCCGACGCCGAGCGAACCCGCCGCGTCGACTGGCACGGCTTCCCCGCCGTCGGCCGGCAACAACCACACGCCTTGTGTCGAATCGATGCGCGCGAAGACGAGCCGGCTCGCGTCGCGCGATACGTCGAGGAGATTCTCGCCGCCGCCGTTGGTGAGTTGCGTCAATGCCGACCCGTCGAGGTTCATGCGCCAGACGTGCTGCTGCCCGTCGTCGTCGTAGCGCTGGAAGAAGATCCGGTTTCCCCGGGCGATCACGTTGGTCGCGTGCCCGGGTCCGACCGCCAGCCGTCGCGGCTCGCCGCCTTCGAATGGCATGGTCGAGATGGCGAGCCGCTGCTCGTGCACCGCGGGAAACACGACGCGGTCCGCGGCCGCTTCCAACCCGAAGGACGAGTGCTCGGGACTGGTTGCCGACGTGAGACGCCGCGCGGTGCCTTCCACGGGATCGGCTACGAAGAGATTGGCGATCGCGCTCGAGCGGAGCGCCGCGATGAGTCCATCGCCGGCCGCGACCGCGACTTCGCTGTACGCATTGAAATCGTTGGTGACGCGACGCAGCTCGCCGCGCGGATAGGTGATAATGAAGACGGCGCTGCGAATTCCCTCACGGACCACGGTCCCGTCGACGACCAGCCCGCTGCCGTCGGGAATCCACGCCAGGCCGTTGAAGAACGCGTCCTTCTTGACCAAGAAATCCTCTCGCTCGCCCGTCGCAACGTCGAACATGGCCAGCGCCGACTGCGACTTGGGCGCGGGCTGGATGGTAAACGCCCCGATCCGCTCGCCGTCCGGCGACCAGGCAGGCGAACCGGAGAACACTTCGGGCCGGCGCACACTGGCCAGCTCGCGCTCGGTTCCCGTGTCCAAATCCAGAACGACGAGCGCGGACCTCCCTTCCTGCGGAACGCCGCGCACGAAACTCACGCGCTTGGCGTCGGGCGAGAAAGTCACGCGCGTGTCGACGTCGAACCCCTTCTGTTCCTCTGAGCCGCCGAGCGACGGCACGCGCACCAGCGTGCGATAGTTGGGCTGCTCGGGCAGACGTTTCAGGAAGAACAGGTAGTTCCCGTCGGGCGAGAAGCTGGGAAACTCGAGGGTCGAGTTCTGCACGGGGACGATTTCGACGTCGCTGCCCGTGGCGACCTGCCGCACGCGCAACGTCGAGCGACCCGCCGACCCCGCGATGTAGGCCAGGTAGCGTCCGTCCGTCGAGAGCGTGCTGGAGAGCACATCGCCGCGACTGGTTTGTGTGACCGCGCGCATGTTCTGGAACGGTTGCGTCGCCGGCTGCCCGCCGCGACGCGTGCCCCAGATTCCGAACGCGATTCCGGCCAGGCCCAACGCGACCACGACGATGGGAACGATGGGCCGCGACTTGGGCGCGATGATGGGCCGGGTGGCGCCGCTCCCGGTGGTGGCCGAGGTCGCCGACGCGGAGAGCGACTCGTACTCTTCGACGATCTCTCGCAGTTCGATCGCGAGATCCTTCATCGACTGCAGGCGCTGGTCGGGCGCCTTGGCGAGACAGCGGCGAATCAAGCGCCGCAGCTCGGCGGGCGCCTGCGGGTTGAGCTCATCGATGGGTGCAGGCTTCTCGTGGATGATCTTGTGCATCGTCTCCACGTTCGACTCGGCGATGAACGGACGCCGGCGCGTGGCGGCCTCGTAGAGGAGGCATCCGAACGAGAAGATGTCCGAGCGATGGTCGACCGACTTGGCCTGCACCTGCTCCGGCGACATGTAGTGGACGGTCCCCAGCACCGCGCCCTCGCTGGTCAAGTCGGCGATCTCGGTCATCGCGGTGGCCGACGCGGACTCGAGCCGCTTCTCCGTCAGCTTCGCCAATCCGAAGTCGAGCACCTTCGCGAAGCCGTCGTCTGAGACCATGATGTTGCCGGGCTTCAAGTCGCGGTGGACGATACCGGCCGCGTGCGCCTTCGCGATGCCCTCGGCCGCTTGCGCGAGGTAACCGAGGAGCGTGCGCAAGTCGGTCTTCTCTTCGTGAATCTTGGCGCCGAGCGTCTTCCCGCTCACCAGCTCCATCGAGATGAACTGCAGCGGCCCGGTTTCGACGCCGCTGCTCGATTTCACTTTCTCGGCGCCGATCTCATAGATCGTCACGATGTTCGGGTGATTGAGAGACGAGGCCGACTTCGCTTCCTGCACGAAGCGGCGCACGCGGTCCTCGCTGCGCACGAGGTCGGGCGGCAGGACCTTGAGGGCCACGTTGCGCTCGAGGCTCTGGTCCTGGGCGAGATAAACCTCGCCCATTCCGCCGGCACCGAGCGGTCCCACGACGCGGTATTGGGCGATGATGTCTTCGGGCTGGAGGGTCTTGGTCAAGGAAAGACTCCGGGTTCGAAAGAATCGGGCTATTGTAGGTGGCGGCGCCGACGTTGTCTACGTGCCACTCCCGAGCTAAGTT
>JAKEHA010000090.1 GCA_022615275.1 Candidatus Latescibacterota bacterium | reverse complement strand
GATGGTCATGGCGTGCGAAGCCTTGGCCGCCGCGCGCCGGCAGCCGGGCGCGCGGGTTGTAATCAGCGACCGCGCGGTCTCGATCGCCGCCGCCCACGACTGGAAGACGATCGCCGCGCAATTCTGGCGCGTGATCGGCAACGTGTGAGCGCCGTTGGACTCGCGTCAAATGACTCTCAACGACGGTCCGTGCTACACTGCCGCGAGCCGCGCGTGCGGTCGATGGCTTCGTTCTTCTGAGGAGGCATTATGGACTTCTTGAAGCGCCTGGTCTGGATATTCACGTCCCCCGGTCGCGTGTTCGACGACATCCGCGAGCACCGCGTCGCGTGGGTACAGCC
Organism: Candidatus Latescibacterota bacterium; assembly: GCA_022615275.1. GTDB lineage: Bacteria > Krumholzibacteriota > Krumholzibacteriia > WVZY01 > JAKEHA01 > JAKEHA01. Next base: position 6,288 of record JAKEHA010000090.1, on the reverse strand, counting down.
GTGGCTGCTTTCGTCGGCGATCTACGCGTTCATCACGTGGATCGCGATGCCGATTCAGCGCGCGGTTCTCGAGGTTCATCCCGACCTCACCACCGAGCAGCTCGAGCAACAACTCGAGGTGATGGACAAGTTCGGTTTCATGTGGGTGATCCTCGCCCCCGCGGGCGCCTTGGTCATCACCTTCGTCATGGCCGGGCTTTCGTATATCGCGGTAACGCTGGCCTCGCGCGCCGCCAACTTCAAGCAGTACCTGACCTTGTCCTTCTTTACCGGCATCGTGGGCATGATGGGCCAGCTAGTCTCGGCGGTCATCATTCGCGGGCGCGGACTGGAGAGCATCGCGGGGCCCGAGGACGCGCAGATGGCGTTGAGCCTGCGCGCACTGGCGCCGGACAACGCGGCCATGCGCGGCTTGTTCGGGAGCTTCGAGTTCTTCGCGATCTGGAGCCTGGTGCTGGTGGTGATGGGGCTGATGCGAATCTTCGGGATGTCGCGCGGACAGTCGATCGCGGTGGCGGTGGTGCTGTGGGCCCTGTACGCGGGCATGATGATCATCGCGGAGGCGTTCGGCGGAATGGGTGGCTGATCGCGCGCGGCACCGCGAATTGACACCGCCCGCGCGGCGGTGCTAGAATCCCAAACCCAACCCCAAGTCTACGTTGAGGTTGCAGCCGTTCCCTCGAGACGACTCGGAATAGGAGGAGGCTCATCGTGAAGCAGTTTCCCGCGGCCCAGATTCGTAACGTCGCACTGGTCGGACACCAGGAATCCGGCAAGACCATGCTTTCCGAATCCCTGCTCTACACGGCGGGTGCCATCCCTCGCCTGGGCCGAGTCGAAGACAAGAACACCACGATGGACTACGACTCCGAAGAGATCGCGCGCGGCATCTCGATCCACTCCGGTGTCGCGCACCTCGAGCACGCCGGTACGAAAATCAACCTGATCGACACGCCCGGCTACGAAGACTTCGTGGGCGACGTGCTCCTGGGCCTCGACGTGGCCGAAGGCGCGGTCGTGACGCTGCGCGCCGACGCCGGCGTGGAAGTCGGCACCGACCGCGTGTGGGGCTTCCTGCGCGACCGCGAACTGCCCACGCTCTTCGTCATCAGTCGCATGGACAAGGAGCACGCGAACTTCGACAACTGCCTCACGCAGTTGCACGAGCACTTCGGCGCGGGCGTGCATGCCCTGCAGATGCCGATCGGGAGCGGCGAGAAATTCCGGGGCGTGGTCGACCTGGTCGACATGAAGGCGTACGAGCTGGAGAAAGACGGCAAGGGGGCCGCGAAGCCGATCGACATCCCGGCCGATCTGAAGGAGAAGGCCAAGGCGCTGCGGCGCGAGCTCATGGAGTCGGCGGCCGAGTCGGACGAGGCCCTGATGGAGAAGTACCTCGAGAGCGAATCGCTCTCCGAAGAGGAGTTTAGGACCGGCCTCGCGGCCGGTGTAAAAACGGCGCAGATCTTTCCCGTCCTGTGCGCGTCGCCCGCGCACAACATGGGCGCGTCGCCCATCCTCGACGCCATCGTCAAGTATCTCCCCGGGGCCGACAGCGGCAAGTGCGTCACCACCGACGGCAAGGTGATCAAGACCGAGGCCAACGGTACGCCGCTCGCGTACGTGTTCAAGAACATCTCCGACCCGCACGTGGGCGACATGCTGGTCGTGCGCGTCTTCCGCGGCAACCTGACGCCCGCCCTCGACGTGTACAACACCTCGCGCAGCCACGCCGAAAGACTGGGCGGACTGTTCGTGTTGGAGGGGAAGAATCGCCAGGACGCCGACAAGCTGCAGGCCGGCGACATCGGTGCCCTGGTGAAGCTCAAGTCCACCAAAGTGCGCGACACCCTGGCCGACAAGGCCAGCGGCACCGTCGTCAAGCCGACGTCGTTGCCGAAACCGTCGATCAACTCGGCGATTCTGCCCGTCGCCAAGGGCGACGACGAAAAGATGGGCACCGGGCTCCATCGCATCATGGACGAGGACCCGACCTTCGAAGTCACCCCGAGCGCGGAGACGCACCAGACCCTCATCGCCGGCCAGGGTGAATTGCACCTCGAAATCATCGTGCACAGATTGAAGGAACGCTTCGGCGTGACCGTCGCGCTGGAAAAGCCCCGCATCCCGTATCGCGAGACCATTCGGCGGCCGGCGGAGGCGCAGGGCCGCCACAAGAAGCAGACCGGCGGGCGCGGGCAGTTCGGCGACGTGTGGCTCAAGATCGAGCCGCTCCAGCGCGGCAAGCAGTTCGAGTTCGTCGATGGAGTGGTGGGCGGTGTCGTGCCGGGGAAGTTCATACCCGCGGTCGAGAAGGGTGTCGTCGCCACCATGGAGATGGGTGTGATCGCGGGTTATCCCATGGTCGACGTCAAGGCTACGATCTACGACGGCAGCTACCACACCGTCGATTCGTCCGAGCAGGCGTTCAAGACCGCGGGCTCGCTCGCGTTCAGGGCCGCGGTGGAGAAGGCGAATCCCGTCCTGCTGGAACCCATCGTCAATTTGCAGGTCAAGGTTCCCGACGAATACATGGGCGACGTCATGGGCGATTTGAGCGGCCGGCGCGGCAAGATCTCGGGCACCGAGAACCAGGGGCGCTTCGCCGTGATCAACGCGCAGGTGCCGATGGCCGAGTTGTACAAGTACTCGACGCACCTGCGCTCGATGACGCAGGGACGCGGCTCGCACTCGCGCGAGTTCTCCCACTACGAAGAAGTGCCGCGCGAGATCGCGGAGAAGATCATCGCCGACCACAAGGCGCAAGTGGCTGCGGAACACAAGTAGAGAGCCGCGGGTGGCGCACAACGGGCGCCCGCAAGCGAGGGCCTACTAGTGCGCAGGCGCGGTAGGCCCGAGCGCAGTGGGCTGTTGTGCGACAGGACCCGCGGCCCATGCAGGAGTCACGATGGCAGGGCATTCCAAGTGGAAACAGATCAAGCACAAGAAGGCGAAGACCGACGCCCAGCGCAGCAAGGTCTTCACCAAGGTGCTGCGGGAAATCACCATCGCGGCGCGCCAGGGCGGTAGCGACCCGGCCGGCAACCCGCGCCTGCGCCTGGCCATCCAGACCGCCAAGGAAAACAACATGCCCAACGACACCATCGTACGGGCGGCCAAGAAGGGCGCGGGCGAGCTGGAGGGGCAGGCCCTGGAGGAGTTCTGGTACGAAGGCTACGGCCCCGCGGGTGTGGCGCTGATCATCGACGTCGTCAGCGACAACCGGCACCGCACCGTCGGCGAGGTCCGCCACGTGCTCACCAAGCACAACGGCAGCCTGGGCGAGAACGGCAGCGTGTCCTGGAATTTCGAGACCAAGGGCGTGATTACCGTCGACAAGAAGCGCGTCGACGAGGAAACTCTCATGGCGGCAGCCCTCGACGCGGGGGCGGCCGACGTGAGCGACGAGGGCGAGGTGTTCGAGGTCTACACCGACCCCACCGAGCTCACGACCGTCGCGGACCTATTGAAGAAGGCCGGCGTGCCGTACGAGTCGGCCGAGATCCAGAAGGTGCCGAAGACGTTCGTCAAGCTCTCAGCCGAGGACGCACGCAAGGTCCTGCACCTGGTCGAAGCGCTCGAAGAGCTGGACGACGTGCAGCGCGTGAGTGCCAACTTCGACATCCCGGACGAAGTCTTGCAGCAGGGCTAACGGGCGCGCGAGGGCGCGGCGCCGGGAGGGCGATGTACCGGATACTCGGCGTGGATCCCGGGAGCAACTGCACCGGCTACGGGTTGGTCACCGGCAACGGCGACTCCGTGTCGTACGTCTCCTCGGGCACCATCGCGCCCTCGCGGTCGCAATCGCGCTACGAGCGCCTGCGCGAGATCTACGCCGGCATCGAGCGCGTGATCCGTGAGCTCGAGCCGACCCACTTCGCCATCGAAGACGTCTTCTACAGCAAGAACCCGCGCAGCACGCTGGTGCTGGGCGAAGCGCGCGGCGCCGCCATTCTGGCCGCCACCCTCGCTGGCATCCCCGTGTTCGAATACTCCGCGCGCGAAGTGAAGCAGTCGGTGACCGGTAACGGGGCGGCGGATAAGTCGCAGGTGAGTTACATGTTGGCCAAGTTATTGGGACTGTCGCCAACACCCAAACGCATGGATGAGACTGACGCCATCGCTATCGCGATATGTCATGCCTTCAAGCGTCGCGATTGGGAGGGCGCGTGATCTCGCGCGTTCGCGGCCGTGTGGTCAGCGCGCACCCGCGCTGCATCGTCGAAGTGGGCGGGGTGGGCTTCGAGGTCGCGATCCCCGAGAAGGACCGCGAGTCGCTGGCGCCTACCGACGCGGAGATCGTGTTCCATACCCATTTGGTCGTGCGCGAGGACCGCTTGAGCCTGTTCGGCTTTTTGCACCGCGACGACCGCGAGCTGTTTCTCAAACTGATCGAAGTCTCCGGTGTCGGGCCCAAGCTCGCGCTGGCGGTGCTTTCGCTGCACCCGGCGGCGCGCGTGGTCACCGCCATAAAGAAGGGCGACGCCGCGTTTCTCTCCAAGATTCCCGGCATCGGCAAGAAGACGGCCGAGAGATTGGGGATCGAACTGGGCGACAAGCTCGATGACCTCGTCAGCGCGGAGGAACCGGAGGCGCCAATGTCGGGCGGTGTTCGCGAAGAAGTCCTGCTGGCGCTCACGTCGCTGGGAATGACCCGCAGCGCGGCGGAAGCGGCGTTGGATCGCATGGATTGGAGTCCGGAGGCGGAACGATCGGTGGAAGACGTGGTGCGCGACGCGCTAAAGTACGCCAGCCGAGGATGACATGACCGAACGACTCACCAACCCCGCCTTCGCCGCCGACGACGCCAAGAGCGACGCGCTTTTGCGCCCGCGCAAGCTCGAGGAGTTCGTGGGGCAGAGCGAGTTGAAGGAGAACCTGCGCGTGTTCATAGATGCCGCGCGCCAGCGCGGCGAGGCGCTCGACCACGTGCTGCTGTATGGACCGCCCGGACTTGGGAAAACCACGCTCGCACACATCGTCGCCAACGAGCTCGAAGTACCGATCAAGACCACCTCGGGTCCCGCGTTCCAGAACGCGGCCGAATTACTCGGCGTGTTGAGCCACATCGAGAAGAACCAAGTCGTCTTTATCGACGAGATCCATCGCCTGCCGCGCATTCTCGAAGAGCACCTCTATCAGGCCATGGATGCGCTCAAGTGCGAATTGATCGTCGACAAGGGGCCGAATGCTCGACACTACACGCTCAACATCGAGCCATTCACGCTGATCGGGGCCACCACGCGCGCGGGCATGATCACGGCCCCCTTGCGCGACCGCTTCGGCGTCGTGATGCGGCTGGATTTCTACACGCCGGCCGAGTTGTGCACGATCATCAAGCGCTCGGCGGGTATCTTGGAGATCGAGATCTCCGACGACGGCGCCGACGAGATCGCGCGCCGCTCGCGCGGAACACCGCGCATCGCCAATCGGTTGCTCAAGCGCACGCGCGACTTCACCCAGGTACAGGGGAAGAACACGATCGACCGCGCGGCGGCCGACTTCGCGCTGGGACGCTTGCGCGTCGACGAGCGCGGTCTGGACGAGATGGACCGGCGCATTCTCATTTCCATCGTGCAGAAGTTCGGAGGAGGCCCGGTCGGCATCCAGTCGCTGGCGGTGGCGGTCAGCGAAGAACAAGAAACCCTCGAAGACGTCTACGAACCGTTTCTCATTCAACAGGGATTCCTGCAGCGAACGCCACGCGGGCGCGTGGCCACACCCCTCGCGTTGACCCACCTCGGGCTCACGGCGACGCCCGGCGGGGCGGACGCCGAGACGCGACTCCTCTAGCTCGATCGCGCCGGAGGCTTCTTGGGCAACCAAAGACTCGCGTGTCTCGCCGTGTCCGCGCTGGGCGGGGCGGTCGTGTGGTTCGCGACCGCCAACGGTGTCGGCATCTCGCGGGATTGCCCGAGCGTGGACGGCGCACGGTTGGACGCCGGGACGCGCGCGACGCTTCACGCGCGCATGGTCGATTCGACCGACGTCGTGGTTTTGTACAGCCTCGCGAAGTAGGCGCGCCGTGCATCTCTCCGATTTTTCGTACCACCTCCCGGAGTCGTCGATCGCCCAGACGCCCGCGGCCGAGCGAACTGCGAGCCGCCTGCTGGTGGTGTCGCGCGGCAGTGACGCGCCCGCGCGGCATGCGTCATTCAAAGACCTGCCCGAGTTTCTTCGCGAGGGCGACGTGCTGGTGTTGAATCGAACCCGCGTCGTGCCTGCGCGCCTGCTCGCGCGCCGCGACGACGGCCTCGAAGTCGAGGTGTTCTTCGTGCGTACGCTCGG
>JAKEHA010000089.1 GCA_022615275.1 Candidatus Latescibacterota bacterium | reverse complement strand
GTACACGGCCGGGATGACGTAGAGGGTCAGACCCGTCGCGAGCAACATCCCACCCACCACCGCGATACCCATCGAGACGCGGCTGGCCGAGCCCGCGCCCAGTCCCAACGCCACCGGCAGAATGCCGAGCATGGTCGACAGGCTGGTCATCAGAATGGGGCGGAAGCGCGCGGCGGCGGCGTCTTGGATGGCCTCCAAGCGTGAGAGTCCGGCGTCGCGGCGTTGGTTGGCGAACTCGACGATCAAGATGCCGTTCTTCGTCACCAGACCGATCAACATGATCATGCCGATCTGGCTGAAGATGTTGATGGTGTGATTGAAGTACCAGAGCGACAAGAGCGCGCCCGCCACCGCCAGCGGCACGGTCAGCATCACGATCAAAGGATCGCGGAAGCTTTCGAACTGCGCGGCCAATACCAAGTACGTCAGCAGCAGCGCGAAGACGAACACGAACAACAGACTCGACGAGCTCTCCGAGAAGTCACGCGCGGCACCGGCCAGGTCGGTGGCGTACGATTCGTCGAGCACCTGGTCGGCGATCTGGTCCATGGCCGCGATCCCGTCGCCGAGCGTGTAGCCGGGGTTCAAGCCCGCCGAGATGGTGGCCGAGACGTAGCGGTTGTACCGGAACAACTGGGGAGGGTTCGACGACTCCGACACGTTGATCACGTTGTCGAGCTGGATCAAGGCGCCGTCGCGATTGCGCACGTAGATCGACGACAGGTCGAAGGGCTCGTCGCGGTTCACGCGCGCGAGCTGGCCGATCACCTGGTACTGCTTGCCGTCCTTGATGAAGTAACCGTAGCGCGACCCGGAGAGCGCGAGTTGGAGGGTCTGCGCCACGTCGGAGACGGAGACGCCGAGCGTGCGCGCGCGATCGCGGTCGATTTCGATCACGAGCTCGGGCTTGCTGAACTTGAGATTGACGTCGACCACGCTGAACGCGGGGTGGTTGCTCGCTTCCTCCTGGAACACGGGCAGCGCTTCCTTGAGCTTCTCGATGGTCGGAGCCTGGATCACGTACTGAACCGGCAACCCGAAGCGCGCGATGCCGCCGCCGACGCTGATCGTCTGCTCCTGTGTGACGAAGGCGCGCGCGTCGTTCAAGCTGCGCATCGACCGCGCCACCGCGTCCGCGATCTCCTGTTGCGAGCGCCCGCGCTCCTCGGGTGGGATCAGCGTAATGGTGGCGTTGCCCGCGTTGGCGCCGCCCGCGAAGCCGGACGTGTTGGCGAGCACGACATCGACCTCCGGGACCTCTTTTCGGATCAAGTCGACGACGGAATCCATGTAGCTCGACATGCGCTCGAACGACGTTCCTTCCGGCGCGGTGGCGGTCAAGCGCATGCGGCTGCGGTCTTCGAGCGGAGCCAGTTCGCGCGGGAGCGACGTGAAGAAGAGCGCCATCAGTCCGATGCAGACCGCGATGGCCGCGGCTCCCAGCCAGCGCCGCCCCATGAAGCCGGCCAGCGAGCGCCGGTAACCCTCGTTCAAACGCACGAAGAAGGGCTCGGTCTTGCGATAGAGTACGTTGTGCTTGGCGTGCGGCTTCAACAGGTGCGCCGACAGCATCGGCGTCAGCGTGAGCGCCACGAACGCGGAGATGGCGACACTGCCGCCGATCACGACGCCGAACTCCTTGAACAATCGACCGGTGAGTCCCTGTAGGAAGATGATCGGCATGAAGACGGCGATGAGCGCGATGGTGGTGGCCACGATGGCGAAGAACACCTCGCGCGAGCCCTTGAAGCCCGCTTCCAGCGGCGACATGCCGGCTTCGACCTTGGCGTAGATGTTCTCGAGCATGACGATGGCGTCGTCCACCACCAGGCCGATCGCCAGCACCAGGCCCAGGAGCGTCAGCACGTTGATCGAGAAACCCGCGGCGAACATGACAAAGAAGACGCCGATCAGCGAGATCGGGATCGCGAGCACGGGGATCAGCGTGGTGCGCCAGTCGCGCAGGAAGATGAAGATGATCGCGACCACCAGCAGGAACGCGGTGAGAATCGTCTCGCGCACTTCGTGGATGGACTTGCGAATGTAGCGTGTCGTGTCCCAGGCGACGTTGAGCACGACGTCGTCGGGGATTTCACGGTCGATCTGATCGACGCGGCGGTAGAACTCGTCGGTGATCGCGATGTGGCTCGACCCCGGCTGCGGTACCAGCGCCACCGCGACGCGCGGGCCCGTCAATCCCTTGGACACCGAGCGCTCGTTCTCGGGCCCCAGCTCGGCCAGGCCGACGTCGCGGAAGCGCAGCAGCCGCCCCGACTCCTCGCGAATAATGAGATTGTTGAACTCGTCCGGCGTCTCCAGCCGGCTCAGCGTGCGCACCGGGAGTTCCATCGTGTTGCCCTCGATGCGTCCCGACGGCAGCTCGACGTTCTCTTGCGATAGAGCCGTGCGGACGTCGAGCGGTGTGACACCGTACGCCGCCATCTTGAGCGGGTCCATCCACAGACGCATCGAGTAGCGTTTCTCGCCGAAGATGCGCACTTCGCTGACGCCGTTGATGGTCTGCAGGCGTTCCTTGAACACCTTCTCCGCGATCTCCGTCAATTTCAGCAAGTCTCGCGACGGGCTGCTCACGTTCAAGACGACGATGGGGGTGGCGTCCGCGTCGGCTTTCGCGACCACGGGCGGGTCGATGTCGGGCGGCAGGCTGCCCAAGGCACCCGCCACCCTGTCGCGCACGTCGTTGGCCGCGGTCTCGAGGTCGACGCCCAGCTCGAACTCGATCGTAATCTGGCTACGCCCCTCACGGCTCACCGAGCTGATGGTGCGAATGCCGGGCACCGAGCTGATGTCCTCTTCGAGCGGCTGCGTGATCTGCGAGTCGATGATGTCGGCGTTGGTGCCGGTGTAGTTGGTGTTGACCGTGATGACGGCCGGGTCGACGTTGGGATACTCGCGCACGCCCAGAAAGGTGAAGCCGATGATGCCGAACACCACGATGACGACCGCGAACACGATCGTCAGCACGGGTCGCTGGATGCAGGTCGAAGCCAGACTCACGGCCCGCCTCCCATCGAGTCGACGCCCGCCACCGTCACCGGTGCGCCGGGCCGCAGCTGCAAGATGGCCGACGTAATGAGCGTGTCGCCCGCGGATAAGCCGCGCACGATCTCGACGTTCTCGTCGGTGCGCGTGCCGATTTCGACGCTGCGCGCCTCCGCTTTGCCGCCCGCATACACGAACACGCGGTGTCCTTTGAGCTCGGGGATCAGCGCGTACGCGGGAATCGCAATGGTGTCCCGCTGCTGCATGACGATCTCGACGTCCGCGAAGGCGCCCGGCACGAGCGCGCCGTCCTCGTTGGGACTCTCCGCGCGCACGCGCAGCGTACGGGTCGCGGTGTCGATGGACGGCTCGACCGCGTAGATGGTTCCCTCGAATACGCGCGACGTGCCCTGCACGGTGAAGTGAATCCGGTCGCCCCTCTTCAAGCGACCCGCGTAGCGCTCGGGCATCGAGAAGTCTAGCTTCACGGGCGTGTCGTCCTGGATGGCGGTAATGGGAGTGGCGGGCGACACGTAGCTCCCTTCGCTGACGAACCGCAGGCCCACTTTGCCGTCAAAGGGCGCCTTGATCTCGGTCTTGTCGAGCTGTGCGCGCACCAGCGCCGCTTCCGCCTTGGCGACGTTGAACTCGTTCTGCGCGGTGTCGAACTCGCGCTGGCTCGAGAGGTTCTGGTCGAAGAGCTGGCGCTGCCGCTCCGCCTCCGACTGCGCGATGGCGAGGCGCGATTCCGCGCGCGCGGCCTGCGCGCGTAACTCCGCGTCCGCGATCTTCACCAGGAGGTCGCCCTTGCGAACGCGCCCGCCCTCCGCGAACCGGATCGCCTCGACGCGTCCCGAGATCTCGCTGCGCACGTCGACATCCTCGTTGGCCAGAATGGTACCAACGGTGCTGATGCGGTCCGTCATGGCGTGCGTGCCCAAAACGACCGCGCGCACGGAGGTCACTCCTCCTCCGCCACCGCCGCCGCCGCCAAGACGGGCACCGTGGCGGGCGTCGCCCTGCAGCAGGCCGACTTTGATCAGGACCAACGCAGCGACCACGATGACACCGACGATGAGGGACGTGCGCCCGGTCGCGAGTTTCAACACTAACCTCCGTGGAGAGTCGGGATGCGACGCGTCAACCGATCTCGAGCATGCGATCCAGAGCCCGCCTCGCGCGCACGCGAATGTCCTCGGGAACCTCGATGACGTACCGATTGTGCAAGAGCGCGTCGCGCGTGTCTTCCAGCGTGATCTCGTTCATGTGCGGGCACCGGACGCTGCACAATCGTAAGGTTTCCTTGTCCGGATTCTCCGCGATGATGTTGTCACCCATGCTGCACTCGGTGAGCAGGAGATAACGGGGCGCCTTCGACTTCTTGACGAACTCGATCATCTTCGAGGTGCTGCCCGAAAAATCCGAGGCCTGCACCACCTCGGCGCTGCACTCCGGGTGCGCGAGCACGACGACGTCGGGGAATTGCTTGCGCACCGCGACGATGTCGGCGACGGTGAACTTCTCGTGCACCTCGCAGCGGCCGTGCCAGCCGATCAAGTGATAGTGCAGGTTGCGCGGCGCGGCGTCGCGCGCGCCCGTCGACTTGGGTTCGCGCGTGGGAAAGATGACCCGCCGGCCGGTTTCGCGCGCGACGTTCTGCGCGAGGTATTCGTCGGGCAGGAAGATCACGCAGTCGGAGCCGAGCGCTTCGACCACGCGGGCCGCGTTGCTAGAGGTGCAGCACACGTCGGTTTCGGCTTTGACGTCCGCGTAGCAGTTGACGTAGGTGACCACGGGCACACCCGGGTACTGGCGCTTGAGCTCGCGGACGTCTTCGGCGGTGATCGAGGCCGCGAGCGAGCAGCCGGCCTTCTTCGCCGGCAATAGCACGGTCTTGTTGGGATTCAGAATCTTCGCCGTCTCGGCCATGAAGCGCACGCCGCAGAACACGATAGGGTCGCGGTCGGTCTGTGCCGCCTTGCGCGACAATTCGAGTGAATCGCCCACGACGTCGGGGACGGTGTGATAGAGCGCGGGCTCCATGTAGTTGTGCCCGAGGATGATCGCCCCGCGCTCGTCCTTGAGCCGGTTGATCTCAAAGACCAGCTCCGCCTTGATGCGGAGCTCCACCTCGGGGACGACGCGCGCGAGCTTGTCGACCATCAGGCGGTAGGTCTCTTCAATCGTGGCGCCACGAATCATGATGGAAACGAACTCCCCCTGAAGATACGCCGAATCGGTCTCGTTTGCAATTGCCGCGTGGAGCGCAACCCGCCGCAGTCAAACAAGTTGGACGCGCGGTTGACACGTTTGTATCGGGCGCGCTATGCTGGGTCACACGGTGGCGGCCCCCGCGGCATCCCACGCCGCGGACCAAACAAGGGGGCTAGCATGAAGCGCCATCGATCTCTCGCGAGCGTTCTCACCGCGGCCGCGATCGTTATACCCGCGGCCGGCGAACTTTGCTTCGCGCAAACCCCTACTCAATCGAAACCGTGCGATTTGCCCCGCGGGATCCTCGTTCCTCGACGGCTCCCCCGTCCACGACGCGGGCGAACTACGCGTGCACGCGTCCAACTGGGCAGGCGCACGCCGACGACGGCATCGAGTCGTTCGACCTCTTGCGCGCGTTGCCAGGCGGAGATCTGCGAAGCGTGGTACCGGGAACGTTCGGACCGGCGACGCGCCTGTTCGTCGACGAAACCGTGACCTTCCGCCATCCGGATCGCTCGCTCGCTGGCACCGATGAGCTCGACCCCGTACGTCGCCAGCGTGCCATCGCGGTACAGCGCCATCGCCACGTTGAGCGCCGTTTGGCCGCCCATGGTGGGGAGCAGTGCATCGGGACGCTCGCGCTCGATCACTCGCGCGACCCACTCGGGCGTGACCGGCTCGATGTACGTCCGATCAGCGATCTCCGGGTCCGTCATGATCGTCGCCGGATTCGAGTTGACCAGGACGACCCGATACCCCTCCTCCTTGAGCGCGCGGACCGCCTGCGTGCCCGAGT
>JAKEHA010000088.1 GCA_022615275.1 Candidatus Latescibacterota bacterium | reverse complement strand
CGCGAGGCCACCCGCTTGCGCGTCGATCGCACCGATGCGCCGCCGCAGCTCGAGATCGTGCTCGAGAAGGGCCGTCCCGGCGACGGCGAGGGTGAACCCGAGGGGACCATCGAGATTGTGGATGAGGGGGCGCAGGCGCGCGCGACCTTCACGATCGACCGCGTGTGCGTCGATGCCGGGCACGGCGGCAGCGACTACGGCAAGGAGAGCGCGAACGGTGCTTTCGAGAAGGACGTCAACCTCGCCATCGCGCGCGCACTGCGCGATTTGATTCAAGCGGAACTCGGACTGGAAGTCGTCATGACCCGCGACGACGACCGCACCGTCGAGCTGGTGGAGCGAACGGAGATCGCCAATACCGCGGGCTGCGACCTCTTCGTCAGCATTCACTGCAATAGCTGGTTCCACCGCGGGACCAGCGGATTCGAGTCGTACTTCCTCTCGCCCGCGCGCAGCGAGTCGGAGAGGGCGCTGCAGCGCTTCGAGAACGCGGCGGGCGACGGTGCCGCGCAGGCGCCCCGCGGCGACGTCGAATTCATATTATGGGATCTGGTGCAGAATGCGTACATCGCGGAGAGCAGTACCTTCGCCGAGTACGTCCAGCGAGAGATGGCGTCGCGGCTCGGTATTCCCAGCCGCGGGGTCAAGCAGGCGAATTTCGTCGTATTGCAGGGCGCCAAGATGCCGGCCGTGTTGATCGAGACCGCGTTCCTGTCCAATCCTGCCGAGGAACGGCTCCTGCTCGACCCCTCCTTCCAGCGGCGCGTGGCCGAGGGGATAGTCGCGTCGATTCGAAAAATGCAGGATCGCTACCGCTAGCCCGGGGCTGGTACTATGGACGAGCACTCGCAGCACCCCCACGATCCGGCCGACGAGCACGCGGCCGCGCGCGGGTCGCTCGGGGGGCGCCAGTTGGCGGCCATCGCCGGGGTGGCACTCGGCATACTGTTCGTGGTGATGTGGATGTTGCTGCGAACGCCGCGCGAGCCGGTCGAGGAAGCGCCGGCGCCGGCGCCGGCGCGCACGCTGGAGGGAAGCCGCGCGGTGACGCTGTACTTCGCGAGCGTCGACGAGCCGGTGATCTACAGCGAGACGCGCGAAGTGGGCGTGGGTCGCCGCTTCGACGAACAGGTGCGGCAAGTGATCGACGCACTCATCGCGGGACCCGACGAGGAACGCGGTGTCAGCGCCATCCCCGCGGGGACGCAGTTGCTGGCGGTCGCGTTCGACCCCGACACGGGCACGTTGTATCTCGACTTCGGCTCGGATCTGGTCGCGGCCCACCCGGGCGGGAGTGCCGCGGAGTACTGTACCGTCGCGGTGATCGTGCGAACCGTGGCCGAGAACTTTCCGGAGGCTCGCGCCGTGCAGCTTCTGATCGACGGATCGCAGATCGACACCATCGCGGGGCACATTCGGGCGGACGAGCCGTTTCTCGTCCGTGACTGGCGCTAGGGATTACGCATGAGCAATCGACAACCCATCGGTGTTTTCGACTCCGGCATCGGAGGCCTGACCGTGCTCAAAGAACTGCTCGGCCGGCTTCCCGACGAGTCGTTCGTCTACTTCGGCGACACCGCGCGCGTACCCTACGGCACCAAGAGCGCGGAGGCGGTCAAGCGCTTCACACGCGAGAGCGTGACGCTTCTGCTTGACCGCGGCGTCAAGATGGTCGTCATCGCGTGCAACACCGCGTCGTCGGAGGTGCTGCCCGAGTTCGAGGGCGAGTTTCCCGTGCCCATCGTGGGCGTGATCGAGCCCGGCGTGCGCGCGGCCGTCGCAGCGACCAAGCGACGGCGCATCGGCGTGATCGGAACGCCGGGGACGATTCGTTCCGGGGCCTATCAGTCGAAGATCATGGCCCGGCTGCCCGACGCGGTGGTGATTCCGCAGGCGTGTCCGCTTTTCGTCCCGCTGGTCGAAGAGGGCTGGATCGACACCCCGGTGACGCGCCTGGTCGCGCGCGAGTATCTGCGCGTGTACGAGAACGCGGGTATCGACGCGCTGGTCCTGGGATGCACGCACTATCCGCTCTTGAAGCCGGTGATCGCGGACACGGTCGGCGAGGGCGTCGAATTGGTCGACTCGGCCATCGAGACGGCGCGCGAAGTCGCGCGCGTGTTGGCCGAGCGCGGCTTGGCGGGCTCCGGCGGCGGCGGCGAGTTCCACATCGTATTGAGTGACACGGCTCCGAGCTTCGGCGACATCGCGACGCGCTTCTTGGGGCGCCGCGTGCCCGACATCGAGCTGGTATCGGTCGTATAGCGGGAGATATTCGCATGCGAAAAGACGGACGCGGCCCGGGCGACCTTCGCCCGCTGCGCATCGAGCGGGGATACCTTCGCCACGCGGAAGGTTCGGCGCTGATTTCGGTGGGAGAAACACGCGTGATCTGCAGCGCCACCCTGGAGCCGGGAGTCCCGCGCTGGATGGCGGGCGGGGGGCGCGGATGGATCACCGCCGAGTACGGGATGCTTCCGCGCAGCTCGCGCCAGCGCATCACGCGCGAAGCCGATCGCGGCCGTACCGGACGCACCCACGAAATACAACGACTCATCGGTCGAAGCTGCCGCGCCGCGGTGCAGATGGAGATGCTGGGGGAGAACACCATCATCGTCGACTGCGACGTGCTGGAAGCCGACGGCGGGACGCGCACGGCGTCCATCACGGGCGCGTGCGTCGCGCTCTACGACGCCATCTCCACGCTCGAGCTGCGCGAGCATCCCATGAACTTCTTCTTCTCCGCGGTCAGTGTGGGCGTCGTCGACGGGGTGCCGATGCTCGACCTCAACTACCAGGAAGACTCCGGCGCCGACGTCGATTTGAACGTGGTCATGGCCGAAAGCGGCGCCTTCATCGAGGTCCAGGGCACCGCCGAGCGCGTCCCCTTCACCGGCGAACAATTCGACCGCATGCTGGCACTGGCCCGCGACGGATGCGGGCGCTTGCTAAGGGCGCAGCGCGACGCGCTCGGGCTCGCGTGATTCCATGAAGATCGTGCTCGCCACCCGCAATCGCGACAAAGCGCGCGAGATCGTCGCCATGCTGGACCGCCTCGACCTCGAGGTGGTGACGCTGGACGCGTTCCCGCGGGCGCCGGATACGGTGGAAGACGGCGACACGTTGGAAGCGAACGCGTGGAAGAAGGCGCGCGAGGCCCTCACGCACACCGGCCGTTCCGCCCTGGCCGACGACACCGGCCTCGAAGTCGACGCGCTCGGGGGCGCGCCCGGCGTGTTCGCGGCCCGCTATGCCGGCGAGAAGGCGACCTACGCCGACAACTGCCGCAAGCTGATCGCGGCGCTGGAAGGAATTCCGTCCGCGCGCCGCGGCGCGCGCTTTCGCACCGTGATGGCGCTGGCGCTCTCGCCCGCCGACCTCGCGCGCCTCGCCGACGCCGTCGCGCGCAGCGCGGAGGTGGCTGCCAGCTTTTCGCTGTCGGCGCGCGGTTTGGTCTCGGAGGGCGCCCTCAACGGTGAAATCGCCACGCTGGCGCGTGGGGCAGGCGGCTTCGGGTACGACCCCGTGTTCGTCGACGGCAACAGCGGGCGCACGCTGGCCGAGATGACACCGGACGAGAAGAATTCCACGAGCCATCGTTACCGCGCGCTCCTCGAGATGCGCGAGATGCTGGTTCGCTACGGGCTCGCGCGCGAGAAGGAATCCGTGCGATGAGCCAGCCCGCCATCGAAGTCCGCGACGTCGTCAAGCGCTACGGCGAGTTCGTGGCCGTGGATCACGTGTCGCTCGCGGTGCCGCAAGGCACGATCTACGGGCTGCTGGGCCCCAACGGGGCCGGCAAGTCGACGACCATCCGCATGCTGCTGCGCATCATGCTGCCCGACGAAGGCACCATCCGGGTGCTGGGCAACGACGTGGCCGCGATCGACGTCGATCGCATCGGCTACCTTCCCGAGGAACGCGGGCTCTACAAGAAGATGAAAGTCGGCGATCTGCTGGTGTTCTTCGCCGAGATCAAGGGTATCGCGCGCGCCGAGGCGCGCCGCCGCGCGGTCGCGTGGCTGGACCGTATGGGGCTCCTCGACCGCGCAGCCAAACCCATCGAAGAGCTGTCCAAGGGAATGCAGCAGAAGGTCCAGTTCATCGCGACCCTGATCCACGAGCCCGAGCTCCTCGTGCTGGACGAGCCCTTCTCCGGTCTCGATCCCGTCAACGCCAACGTGCTCAAGGACATCATTCTGGACTTTCACCGGCGGGGGCACACGGTCGTCTTCTCCACCCACATGATGGATCAGGTGGAGAAGTTGTGCGAGCACATCTGCTTGATCGACAAGGGGCGCGTGGTGCTCTCGGGCACGCTCGCGGCGGTGAAGAAGCAATACGGACACAACGGCGTCAGCGTGCGCTTCAACGGCGACGGCGCGTTCCTCAAGTCGCTGCCCGAAGTGGCGAGCTTCCAGGACCACGGCAACGAGTTGTTCCTGCGCCTGCGCGACGGGGCCGACCCCGCGCGCGTCCTCGACGCGGCGCGCGGCCGCGTGGAGATCTTGCGCTTCGAGGTGGCGGAGCCGTCGGTCCACGACATCTTCATCGAGCGCGTGTCGGAGGCCTAGATGAAGGTCATGCACGTCATACGGCGCGAGTACGTGGAAAACGTACGCCGCAAGAGCTTCATGATCAGCACGCTCTTGGTCCCGCTCGTGATGGCCGCGTTTTTCGTGCTGCCGGTGGTGTTCGCGCTCTTCGTTCCCGACCGGCAGTACCGCGTGGTCGTGGTCGACCAGGTGGGAGGCGTGGGCGCGGAGGTCGCGGCGGCACTCGTCGATACGCTGAAGAGCGGCGAGACCAAGTACGCGGTCCAGTCCATCGAGGCCCCCGGCGAGCGCTTCGACGCCGAGCGCGAGGCGCGCATCGCAGCGGTACAAGACGGCGAGGTCGACATCGTGGTGGCGATTCCCGAGGCGGTGCTCACCGACGGCAAGGCCGAGTACGTCACTCGCGAGGCGAGGAATTTCAACATCTTCGAGCGCTTCACCGACGTGGTGAGCGACGCGGTGATTGCGCGCCGGCTTTCGGCCGAGGGATTCGACTTCGCGCGCGTGCAGGCGCTCACCGAGCCAGTCGACATGGAGATGAGCCGGGTCAGCGCCACCGGCGAGGTCGAGGAGAAGAACTTCCTCGCCGAATACGGCTTGGTCTTCATCTTCGTCATGATTCTCTACATGGCGACGCTGTCGTGGGGCATCACCATCTCGCGCAGCATCGTCGAGGAGAAGGGCTCGCGCGTGATCGAGGTGCTCTTGAGCTCGCTCACGCCGCGCGACCTCATGATGGGGAAGCTGGTGGGCGTGGGCTTGGCGGGCATGACGCAGCTCTCGATCTGGGCCCTGGTCGGCTTGGCCATGAGCGGCTACGCGGCAACCAGCGCCGTCGCCATGCTCTCGTCGCTCGAGATCCCTCCGGCCGTGTTCGGCTACCTCATGCTCTATTTCTTGCTGGGCTTCCTTCTGTACTCGGCGCTGTTCATGACCGTGGGTGCCGCCTGCAGTACCGAGCAGGATGCGCAGCAGTTCCAGGGATTGATCACGCTGCCGATGATCGTACCCCTCATGACGCTCATGCTGCTGATCCAGAACCCCGCCAGCACGTTCGCGGTGGTGCTTTCGATGATTCCGCTCTTCGCACCGATGATGATGCTGGCCCGCATTATTCTGTTGGAGCCGCCCATGTGGCAGATCGTCTTGAGCGTGGCGCTGCTGTTGACCGCGATCTATCTTTCGATCGTTTTCGCGGCCCGCGTGTTCCGGGTCGGCATCCTGATCTACGGCAAGCGGCCCAACCTGCGCGAATTGATCCATTGGTACAAGCTCGCTAAGTAACGTGATAGAATCGTTTCGGTCGGGGCGTGGCGCAGTTCGGTAGCGCACCTGCTTTGGGAGCAGGGGGTCGGAGGTTCAAATCCTCTCGCCCCGACCATTCTTTCCTATGCTGCATCGACTTCATGTCACGCTGATCGCGCTCGCGGTCCTGGTCGCGCCCAGCGCGGGCCTTTCCCAGCACGAACACCACGGCGGCCATCATCACGGCATCCTCCCGCTCTCCGGGACGTCCGGTTCGCAGTGGCGACTGGAAAGTGTCGGAGCGATGCTGCACGCGGCCTGGGGTGCGAGCGCGCGCGACGTCCACGTCGTGGGCGACAACGGCGCGCTACTGCATTACGACGGCAGGTCGTGGCGCGGGATTCGCAGCGGCACGCGCAACGACCTGATCGGCGTCTGGGGCTTTGCGGCCGACGACGTGATTCTGGTGGGCGCCGACGGGACCATCCTGCGCGGGTCGAAGGAGACCTGGCGCCCGATGCCGTCGCCCACCAAGGAGTGGCTCACCGACGTGCGCGGATTCTCGCCGCGCGACCTATTCGCGTGCGGTGCCGCGGGGACCATCCTCCATTACGACGGCAAGTCGTGGTCAAGCATGGAGAGCGGCACCGACGCGCTGCTGTTCACGCTGTGGGGCTCCGCGCCCGACGACGTGTTCGCGGTCGGCGCCGACGGCGTCATCGTGCATTTCGACGGCCAGGCCTGGAGCGCGATGGCGAGTGGAACCGAGGAGTGGCTGCGCGGTGTGTGGGGCTCGTCGAGCAGGAACGTGTTCGCGGTCGGCGACCACGGCACCATTCTCCGTTTCGATGGTTCGAAATGGTCCCCGATGCCGGGCGGCGAAAGCCGCCTCTTGATGAGCGTGTGGGGAAGCGGACCCGACGACGTGTGGGCGGTGGGCGGGGCCGGCTACGCGCTACGCTTCGACGGACGCGCATGGAAAGACGCGGGCCAGATCGCAACCATGCCCGACGACGGGCACGCGGCGCTGTGGTGCGTGTGGGGCAGCGATGCGCGCTCGTTGTTCGCGGTCGGGCACATGGGCGCGGTTTCGCGCTTCGCGGACGGCAAGTGGCACGCCGATCTCTCGGGTGCGCACGCGCGCCTGACCGACGGATGGTCGAACCGGGGCGACACGGCGGTGATCTCGGGCTGGGTCGGCATCGTGTTCGAGCGCGGGCACCACGGATGGAATTCCATGCCGACCGGCGTCACCCGCGTGCTGAACGCGGTCTCGCTGCGCGCGCCGCGGGACGGGCTCGCGGTCGGCCACGAAGGCACGATTCTACGGTTGGACGGGACGGGCTGGCGCCCGATGGCGTCCGGTGTCACCGCCCACTTGAGTGATGTGTGCCTCGCGCAGGACGGAACCGCGCTGGCGGTGGGGAACGGGGGCGCGATGCTCTACTT
>JAKEHA010000087.1 GCA_022615275.1 Candidatus Latescibacterota bacterium | reverse complement strand
GTCTCGACCGCATCCGTCGGAGCCTTCTCGAAGATGGGGTGAATGATGAACACGACCGGCACGTGGTGGCGCAGCGTGACCTCGCCGATGCGTTTCAAATTCGCTTCGACCTCGGGCCAGAAGGCACAGTGCACGAAGGCGTGGAACTCCTCCGGGCACTCGAGCCCTCGGTACTTCTGCTTCACGCGGAATGCGAAGGCTTGTACTCGGGCGACCAAGTATGAGCGCGGGCGGCAATAGTAGCGCCCAAGGTCGCCGTTGGCGTTGTGATAGACGGGATGCGCGGGGTCGTTCAGGCAATAGCTCCACAGAATGAGATCGGGGTCGTAGCGAAAGGCTTGCGTTTCGAGCAGCACGATCTCTTGCGAGGTCGAATAGCCGATGTGGGCGAGGAGAATCACCTCGTAGCGGCGCCCGTCGCCGCGCGCATTGAGCTGCCGCTCGAGCACGCACCCGAAGGCCGAGTCCGCCTCCACGTCGCGCCCCTCCGCCACGGAGTCGCCGATCAGCACGATGCGGAAGACGCCTTCGGGCTTCTCCAGGGAATGTTCGGTGTCACGAAAGCCGAGCGAGTTGGCGCCACACTGGCCGGGTGTGTAGGTGTAGAGGAGTCGACTGTCGGCGGCGGGTTGCGTGCACAATCCGCGCTCGCCCATGCGCGAGCGAATGCGCTCGCGGTCCGCAGCGGCGCGGGAACGAAAAACGAGCTCGGCGGCAACCGTGCAAATGGCCAGCACCGACAGCAGGATGATGATGTTCCGATTCATTCCGGATGCGATCGGTTAGCTCGAATCCGGCCCGAAATAGTGACTTGTTATCCACCAGAGGGCAAAGACCGGCAGCGAGAGGAAAATCAGGGCTCCCGCCGTCCTGGCGTCGTCGAATTTGATGCGTTCTATCGATTCGACTTCGCTGAGCGGGATTACAAGCGGAGGGTCCTTCTCGACCGTCCTGTCTTCAGCGCGGAGCGAGTAGATGGTGACCGTGGAGTCGGAAACGGTCATTCGCTTCGTCATCAGTTCCTCGCCGTTGGTCATATGGAGCCGCATCCGGTAGCGGTAAAATTCCTTCTGTTCGATGGCTTCGCTCTTGGGTACCGGAATCGAGGACGTGCATGCAGAGACCAACGTCACAACCGTTACGGTCGTAACGACACATCGACTTGCCGCGCCGCGCATCATTAGATCAGACGTGCCACGATGAACACGCCCACCATCGTGAACATGAGCGCGAGCTTGCCGAGGGTGCCGACGACGAACCCGATCCACGCGGCCACACCGGCGCGGCCGACTTGTTTCGCGTCGCGCGAGACGAACAGCTCACCCGCGACCGCCCCCAGGAACGGACCCAGCAGAATCCCGGTAATGCCGAAGAATACGCCGACGGTGGTCCCGAGTATCGCACCCCACACGGCCTGCTTGCTCGCGCCGACGCGCTTCACACCCAATGCGGCCGCGACCGCGTCGACGACGTAGGTGAATGCGGTCAGCAAGGCGAGAATCGTGATCGCGGGCCATCCCACGTACTGGAAGTCCTCCGCCCACGCGGCCACGATCAACCCCGCGAGCACCAGCGGCGCGCCGGGCAGCACGGGCGCGATCACGCCGACGAAACCGGTCACGACCAGCGCGCCGGCCAGGATCCAGAGCCAAACCGTGGAATCCATGAGGACAGAATAGCGTATCGCGCGACGCCGGCGAAGCGTCGGATAGGTCAGGTTTTCAGCGTCTTCTTCTTCGCGGCCGGGAAGAGGACGTTATTGAGAATGAGGCGGTAGCCCGGTGAAGTCGTATAAAGCGCCAGGTCCGTGGCCGGGTCGCCGACCGCGTGCTGGTAGTCTTCGGGGTCGTGGCCGCCGAGGAACGTGAAGGTGCCGCGACCCGCGTTGCCGTGGAGATACTTGACCTCGTCGTGCACGGCGTCTTCGCCCAGGACGACGACGCTCTTCTTGACCAGCGCTTTCTTGAAGCCGGTGGTCTGACCCAGGAAGCCCTTCACGTAGCCGACGTGGTTCTGCGTCAGCATGGTGGGCACGGGGTCGTACTTGGCCGAGAACTCGAACAGCGTGAAGTAGTCGGCGTCGCTGCCGCGCGCGGAGACGTAGTCGCTGGTGTCGATGTCGGAGAACTCGTACACGAGCGGACTGGGAACCAAACGGAAGCCGGTGAACGCGAAGCAGCGCTCGTAGTCGAGCTTGTCCTGGAAGCCGGGGGTCAAGCCGTCGTAGTCGAATTCCTGCGCCACGATGTCGACCCCGCTCGCGGCCAACGCGATGTCGTAGGAGTCGCACGCCGAGCACATCGCGAACAGAAACCCTCCGCTCGTCACGTACTCGCGAATCTTCTCCGCCACCGCCTTCTTCGCGTCCGAAACCTTGCCGAATCCCATCGCCCGCGCGCGCGCTTCGGCGTCGCGCTGCTCGGCCTGGTACCAGTCGGTGTGGCGATAGGCGGCGTAGAACTTGCCGTACTGTCCGGTGAAGTCCTCGTGATGCAAATGCAGCCAGTCGTACTTCTCGAGCCCGTTGGCGAGTACTTCTTCGTCGAAGATGCGCGCGTAGGGAATCTCCGCGTACTCGAGTGCCAGCGTCACCGCGTCGTCCCACGGCTGCTTCAAGGGCGGGATGTACACCGCCACCTTGGGGGCGGTCTCGAGGTGGACGACCTCCATGTTGTTCTGCGCGATCTCGGCGTGGATCTTGGCCACGTCCGCGCCGCTCACTTCGACGAAGCCGACGTTCTTCAAGCGCGCGTCCAGCACGATGTCGGCGGAGGCGGGCACCAAGAAGCTGCCGCCTCTATAATTGAGCAGCCAGTCGATCTTGTGGCCCTTGGAGAGCGCGGTGAAGGCGAGCCCGTACGCCTTCAGATGATTCGACTGCGTCAGATCCATGGGGACCAGGAGCTGCTGCGCGCTCGCGGGTAGCGCGGTCGCGAGCAGCAATGCGAACACAGCGAGGCTACGGCGCATACGACCCCTTCACGAGCGAGCGCACACGCTGCACGTCGCGGCGAACGTCGTCGAGCATCGCGTACTCGGGGTACTCCAGGAGAATCTTCTCGTACTCTTTCAACGCTTCGTTGTACTGACCGAGACCGACTTCGTACACGCGGCCGATGTCGCGCGTGACCGCGGGGCAGTCGTCTTCCTTGGGGTAGTCCTCGAGGAATCCCTGCAAGGTCGCAAGCGCGGCGTCGAAGGCGCCCTGGTCGAAGTACAGCAATCCCAGTCGATGGACCGCGCGCGGGCGCAGCGGGTCGTGGATCTCGCGCCCCAGGATGGCCCGGTACTTCGCCACGATGGTGGTGGTATCGCCCACCATGGCCGCCTTCTCCGCGAGCATGAAGTCGTCGAGCGAGCCCGATTTCAGCATGAGTCCCTCTTCGATGACCCACGCGGTCTCGATGGCGTCGTTGGTGAACGCGGACGACGGCGCTCCCTCGGCCAGCGAGGTCAGCGTGTCGCGCGCGAGATCGTACTTCTTCTGCGTGGCGAGATAGAGCCCCGTGTAATACTGCCCGGCCCGCGCCAGCTCGGGGTTGCCCGCGCGCGAGAGCGACGCGATGTAGTGCTCGGCGTCCTTGGTGCGCCCGGTCCCGATGAACACGCGCGCGATGCGCCCGGCGAACTCGCCGCCCAGGCGGCGCGAGTTGACCGCACCCGAGCGGTACGCGTCCAGCGCCCCGTCGGGGCGCTTCAAGTGGTACAGCAGCACGTCGCCGCACGCGATGTACGCGCGCTCGGCCAGATCCGAACCGCCGAAGCGTTTCGAGACTTCGGCGTACTGCGCGACGGCGCGCTCCAGATACGCAGTGCGCTCGGCCGCTGCGAGCGTGGGATTCGCGCCCGAGCCGTACTCGGCGTAAATGCCGGCCAGCGCGAACATGGCGCGATCGAGGCCCGGCGAGTTGGGATGGTTGCGCACGTACGACTCCGACGAACGCAGCGCTAGGTCGAGGTAGCGCGCGCGCGCGTTGCGCGGCTGCGTGTCGGCGCGAGCCAGCGACTCCTCGGTCAGTACCAGCAGCGATGCGCCGTCGGCGCCTTTGTCCTCGTCGGCCCGAAGCGCCATCTCGAGCGAGCTCTCCAGCTGTCCCTTCTGCATATAGTAGGCGGCGAGCACGTCCGAAGCCGCGAAGGCCCCCGCGCCGTGCGAATCGGCGCGCGTGCGCAAGTATGCGACGATGGCTGCTTCGTCGCGCCCGGCGTCGTTCAGGATCCCGAGCATCTTCTCGCGCGCGAAGCGGTAGGCGCGCGCGTCGGTGGCCGCGTACGAGAAATACTCGTCCATCGCGCGCTTGGGATTTCCCGACTGCTTGTAGAGGTTCGCGATCTCCAGCGAGAGGCCCACGTTCTTCTTCGACTTCCCGCGCCCCTCTTCGAGCACGGCGATGGCTTCGTCGATGCGGCCCAGGTCGCGCAGGGCGCCCGCGACCATCTTGTAGGCGCCCATGCTGTAGTTGTTCGCCTCCAGCAAGCGGTCGAAGATAGCCATGGCCTCGCGCTCTTTGCCGGACGAGAAATAGATCGAGCCCAGCGATTTGCCCGCGTCGAGGTTCAACGGGTTGGCGTCGAGCGCCTGGCGGTAGTAGTAAGCGGCCGAGTCGGGCTGGCCGATGACCTGCATGCCGTAACCCAGGCGCGCGAGGATGTCGTCGCGGCCGGGGTAGCGCGCGTTCAATTGATGGAGGAGCGCGATGCCGGCTTGCGGATTGACGGCGAGGAGGCGTGTGGCTTCCAGCACGTCGCCGCTGACGGTCAACGGATCGGCGAAGGGGACACGCGGACGCTGCTCTTGTCCCAAGGCCGGGCCGGCGCCCGGTCCGCAAACGCTCGCGGCCACGACCGCGAGCATCGCTGCGATGAAAAACCGCTTGCGCACGCTACGGGCTCCGGGGCGCGGCCGGCGCCGGGGCTTCGTCCGCGAGGGCGCGGAAGTACATGCGAATGAGGTCTTCGAACTCGCCCGGCGCCTTGAGCTGCATCGCGCGCTGGATCTCGTCGCGCAGACTCTGCGCGTCCGCGTCTTCCGGCCGGCGCCCGAGGCTCTTCGAGAACACGTCCTCGGCCGACACGCTCTCGCGACGCTTCTCGTAGTCGCGCGTGTGCACCGAGCGCTCGGCGTCGAGCAGGCGGCTCAAGATGCGCTGCTCCTTGTTGACCAGGTCCTCGTCGACCGCACCCCGCTCCAGCGCCTCGACCACGGCCTCCATCTCTTCGATGGTGCGGTCGAGGCTGCCGAGCTTCTCACGGTCGCCCTTGGACGATTCTTCGATGCGCTTCGCGATGTCCTGCAGCGAGCGCTGCTGCCCCGCCAACCGCTCGAGCTGCGCCTGCCGCTGCTGGCGCAGCGCCTCTTCGGTCAGCCGCATCTGCATCATGGCCTGCGTCTCTTTGATCACGTCCTGCTGCTGCGGGATCATCTGCTGCAGCATCTGCTGCGACATCGACTGGCCGCCGCCCTGTCCCTGCTGGCAGCTCTTCGCGCTGCGCAGCATCTCGATGGTGGCCTGGTTCAGCGACTCGACCGCGTTGTGCGCGTGCGTGGTCGACATGTACGGCTTGTCCTGCTCGAGGAACATCATCGAGTTCTGCATGCGCGTGATGGCCTCGCCCAGCGACTGCAGCAACACCGGCGACACCGAAAGCGAAAGGCTCGCGATCTTGTTGATCTCGTTGGCGACCTTCTCCGTCGCTTCCAAGTAGCTCAACTGCTCGGTCGAAATCCCCTGGAAGCTCTGCGCCTCCGCGCCCGTCGACTCCTTCAAGTCGCCCGCCAGCGATTCCTGCCGGTGCGACAGCTCCAGCGTCTGCTTTGCGAACTTCTGGAAGTTAGTCGCCATCTGCTGACCCTGGCTCTGCGACTGCATCTGCTGCGCCTTGGTGGCGCGCTTGAACAGGCTAACCATCTTCTCCATGGCTTCCTGCTGCTGCTGCATGGCCTGCTGTTGCTGCTGCTGCTGCAGGTCCTTCGAAGCCTCGCGCATGTTCTGCTGCGGGCCGTCTTGTTTCATTTCCTGCGACATCTGCTGCAACTCTTGCTTGGCCGACGGGTCGTCGAGCTGCTGCTCGAGATCCTGAGTGCTTTTCTGCATGTCGTCGGCTTGCTTGGCCAGCTCTTCCTGCTGTTTGGCGAGGTCGCTCATCTTCTTGCCGTCTTTCTGGTCGGCCTCCCCCGTCTTCTCGTTGAGCTCGCTCTGCTTCTCCATGAGATCCTGGGCCTGGCGTACCAGTTCTTCCATGCGCTGCTCTTTTTGCAGCTCCCGGAGGAGGCTGGCCGTCCGCTCGAGACGCTCGAGCATCTCTTTGGTGTTGAGCTGCATGTTCTCCAGCGCCTGGCGAATCTCGTCCGGGCTCATCTTCTCCATGGCCTTGCGCAGGTTGTCCATGTACTTGTCGAGTTCTTCGGAGTCGATCTCTTCCATGAGCTGGCGAATCTCTTCCAGCTTCTCGCCGATCTGCTGCGAGGTCATCTCGTTGTCCGACAGCTCGCGCAGCGTCTTGTCGAGCGACTCCTTCACTTCGCCGAGCTTCTGCTCGACCGCCTTCTGCGTCTCGGCCGCGCGGTCCAGCTCCTTCTTCTGCGCCCAGTCCATCTTCTCGGTCTTGGTATACTCGCGCTGGAGCTTCTCCAACTGCTCGCTCAAGCGGCGGCTCTCTTCGATGGCACTCTCCATCGCCTCGGCGCGCGCGTTCTCCTGCTCGCGCGCGGTGTCGTAGATCTCGCCGATGGTCGGCATGGTGAGACGGAACACGTCGCTGCGCGCGACACCGGGCCCGGTGACCGTGTTGTTGTCGGCCACTTCGACGAAGTACTCGATCGAATTGCCCGGGAACAGCGTCACCGAGGTCAGGTCCCAGCGGTGTGCGACCGCGATCTCGCGCTTGCCGCGCTGGGCCTGGAGGCCGATGCCCTGGGTGCGAAACGTTTCATCGCCGACTTTGCGCCAGTGCAAGGACGCACGCGAAAGCCCGTAGTCGTCCGCGGCTACGAAGCCGATGTCGATGGTCTGCGCGCGCGGCATGGGCATGTCGGCGCCCGGCTCGAGCACGTCGACCGTGGGCGGGCGGTCCTGGAAGACCTCGACGGTGTACGTCAGCGGGTCGCGGGTCGCGAACCCGAGCGTGTCTTCGAGCAGCACGCGGTAGCGCCCGTCCGCGAGGGCCGCGAAGTCGAACGACAGATCACGATCTGTGAACGACACCGCTTGCTTGGGCTTGTCGTCGAACTGGACCCAGGCCGCGCGCAGCGGGTTGTTGCTGCGCGCTTCGACTTCGACCCGCGTGCCTTCCAGCGCCTGGATGTTGCCCGCACTCTGGTCGAGCGTAGTAGCCGGCTCGTTGGTGTACCCGGGCGGAGTCAGCGTCACCGTGACGTCGGTGAGAATGGGCTCGTGCACGACCGCAATGGTGTAGGTCGGGCTTTCGTAATTCCCGACCTGGAAGCGATACGAGGTCGTGTTGCGAATGTCCCTGAAGGTGTAGTCGTAGCGATCGAACGCGGCGTCCGCGTGCGCGACACCCGGAGTGCGCGCGGTCGGCTCGCTCTTCCAGAAGTCGTTCGACAGATTGAAGGCGATCTGGACCTCGCTGTCGCTGCGGCCGAGGTCCAACCCGCTGACCGTCACGTCCGAGCCCGCGAGCACGGTGACATTGCCCGGTTGCGCGTAGATGTTGGGACGGTGCGGGAGTGCGGCGACCGCTTCGGGCGAGAAGACGCGGCGGCCCGCTTCGGTCACGATGGACGGCTTGAAGAGCGAGATGCCCAGCAGCACGACGAGTCCCGCGAGCGCGATCGGCACCAGCGCCATGTCGCGCCGGTTCAGAAAAATCGAGCGCACCTGCAGGCCCGAGAGCTTCTCGACCGCCTGGCGAATCACTTCGCGCACGAGGTCGGGCGAGTAGCGCCGCGCCGCACTATCGTCCTGGCTGAACTCGAAGCCCGCGCGCACCATCTCCTGCAGGTCCTTGCGGCGCTCGATCTCGGCCGCGAGCTGGTTCAAGCGCGGCATGCGCATGAGCGGCCACGCCACGAAGTAGCCGAACATCAACGCCGCCAGCACGATGGTCGCGCGCGCGACGAAGGTCGACGCGGCCAGGCTGGGCGTGTCGACGACCGCCGTCCATACCACCACCGCGAGCAGCACCCACGAGAGCGCGGCCAGGAACGAGATCATGCCGGATGCGGCGTGGAGACCGGCTCTCCGCCAGAGGATCGATCGCAGATAACTGCGCAGTGCGTCGTTGCCGCTCATCGTGACTCTCCTACATCATCACGTTCTGCGTGATGGCGTACATGAGGACGTTCACCGCCATCTTCATCGCGAGCTCGCGCTTCTCGGGCGTGTCGTGGTGGACGTCCGGGTCCGCGAGGCCGTCGCCGATATCGGATTCGTAGACGTAATAGATGACCAGGCGGTCGTCGATGGAGACGCCGAAGCCCTGCGGCGACTTCTTGTCGTGCTCGTGGATCTTCGGAAGCCCGGGCAGATCGTAGAAGCTGTGATAAATGGGATGGTCGTTGGACAATTCTTCGAAGGCGCGCTCCGGGAACAACTCGCGTACCATCGCGCGCACCGACGGGTCGAGCCCATAGGAATCGTTGATAAAGAGAAAACCGCCGTCTTCCAGATACGCGCGCAGCGACTCGCGCTCGTCGCTGCCAAGCTTGATGGTGCCGTGTCCGGTCATGTACAGGAATGGATACGCGCGCAGATTCTCGTCGGTGAGCGCGAGCACCTTCTCCTGCTTGATGGTGCGAACACCGGTGCGGCGCTCGAACTCGGAGAGCCAGTTGGGAATCGAGGACGGGTTGTTATACCAGTCGCCGCCGCCCCCGTACTTCACGCGCGCCACCCGGACCCCGTACTCTTCCGCCGGGTTACCGCGGGCCGACTGGGCGTAGCCCGGGCAAGGGATCGCAACGGCCGCCATAAGGACCGCCGTCATGCCCCAGCCCGTCCGTGTGCTTCGAAGTCCCATCCGCATGAGATAACTCGCTGTCATCCATTATAGTTACTTCGATGGGCGAAAGCAAAGGCCCAGGCCCCGCCCAAGGCGGGCCGGGCGACCTTCACCTGTCAACGACTTGCACGTTGCGTGCCCCTCGCGCGCTGCCTAGTATTCAAACGCCGGAGGACCCGGCCCGGTGCCTGGAATTCTCCGGAATCATCCACCCCGATTGGGACTATACGGACATGATGAGACACAGTTGGGTCTTATTCGCACTCTCACTGACGCTCGCGGGTTGTGGAGTTCACGACCGAGAACTCCTGGGCGACCCAGCGCCGGAGCCGGCCGAGATCGCGCCCAGCGAGGTCGTCGTCGACGAGGGTGCCCCGCCCGACGACTCGCTCGAAATGTTCGACGACCTCAAGTTCTACGGGAGCTGGTACGAGCTTTACCCCTACGGGATGGTGTGGCGGCCGGTGGTGGTGTCGGGTTGGGCGCCCATGATGTACGGCCACTGGGCGTGGACGTCATACGGTTGGATGTGGATCTCCTACGATCCCTTCGGGTGGGCCGTGTACAACTACGGCTACTGGGCCTACGACTTCTCGCTCGGATGGGTGTGGGTGCCGGACTACGTGTGGGCGCCGGCGCAGTGCGATTGGGTCGTGTGGGACGATTGGATCGGATGGTGTCCGTCGCCGCCGCCCGGTGTCCACTACAACGATCCCTGGGACTATCGCTACCGCGATGAAGGCCCGTGGGTCACCGTTCCGGTCACGAAGTTCAAGGAGTCCGACGTCGGGCGCTACAAGCAGGCGCCGAAATTCAAGTCGGGCTCGTCCGAGCGAACGCTGCGACGCGAGGCGCCCGACGCGGGCTACGTCGAGCGCGGATTGGGGCGTTCGCTGAAGGTCGTCGACGTTCAACTCGACCGGTCGATGATCGGCCAGCATGAATTCACGCGCGTCGTCCTCCCGCACGACGAGCAAGCGATCGTCGACGAGCGCAAGTCGCAAGGGAGATTCAAGGCACCGCCGCCACCGCTCCCTCCCCCCGCTGACTCAGGCGGCGGGTCGGGCCGGTCCAAGGAAGAAGTCGGCCCGCCGCCGAAGGAGAAGGCCACATCGTCGCCGCCAGCGAAGAAGGAATCGCCTCCGAAGTTCAAGGAGAAGAATTCGTCCGACAAGTCGAAGGACGGAGACAAGAAGGACGGGGAGAAGAAGAAGGGCTGACTAGCGAAGCAGAACCATCTTCCGCGTGGCCCAGAATTGACCTGCCGTGAATCGGTAGAAGTACACGCCGCTGGCGACTCGATTGCCCTGATTGTTGTCGCCGGTCCAAACCACGCGGTGGTTCCCTTGCTGCCGACGCTCATTGAGCAGCGTCTTCACGAGCGCTCCGCGGACATCGAATATCTTCAACTCATTGCGCCTCCACGTAGGCGCGAACGTCGGACATACGAAGGCCCACACTCTTTCTCCCTGGTAGCAACAGCGCGTCGCCGCTTATCTCGTAAACACCGCTCATTCCGCGAAGCACAGCAAACCAATCGTGCTCTGTACGGCGTAAGAAGAAGCAGTACCGCTTGCCAGGTTCTAGATTCCGCGGGTAGGTTGGATCATCGCGCCAGTCTGGCCAGTAATCCCCGCCCGTTAGTGCCTTGACTTCGCTAACCGGATCGCCCTTCAACACGTCCACGTCCCTAAGGTGGTAAGTCTTGAGTCCGTATTCGACGCCCTCCGGAGTTCGCAAGTATTCCAAGGCTTCGTGTGCGAACGTGGCTACAACCACGGCATCCGCATCGGCAAGCACTTGGTTCGGGGCGACCCTGTTGAGAACGGATCTCAGCTCAACGAGGTCCGGGAGCAGCATCACACCCTCCTGCTGCTCCCAACCGCGCGGCGTGCGAAGAAACCGTCGAGAGTCGGTTGCTATCGAGTAAACACCTTTCAATACATCGGCTTTCCACATTAGGCCGATGACCATCTCCTGACCGACGTCGTAATTGTCCCCCATGTGAGACAGGTCAACGTATGCGATGAACTCCAACGGATTGGTCGGAGCGATACCACGAAGCACTTCTTCAACAGTAAATTGGATGCGAGCCACCCGCATCTCCAGTTCCGGATTCTTCGTGCCGAGAAAAGGAGCCACATCGACGATCCGCTCGGAGAATATAGCGACTGACTGCACTTTCCCTCGCACCACTAGATCGCACTTTAGAATCTCTCGGAACGCTTCCGCCGAAAGCGAGTAGGCCATCTCGGGCAGCAACAGTATGCAAGTAAAAAGCGCGGACAAGCAGTGTGTAGCCAGCCGTCGTGTCCGTTGGATCGGACCTCGAGGCAACAACGAGCACAGACTACCCCACCCGCGGGGCCGCTTAGCCGCGAACATTGGCGTTCATCCCGATTCGCCCTTCAAGGCTGACGGATCTACTCGCCCAATCCAGCGCTGAAGTAGACTTTGAATTGAATCCTCCCCGAGGCAATGACACCTCACTCGGCGTCAACCGCAATGATTCTGTACCCATGACCACCTCGCGTCAACTCGAAGTGTTTGCGAATGAATCCTCAACGACACACATTCGGGCGGCTTCACACCTTCCTCAACACCAGCGCCGCCTCAACGCCCCCCGCGACGTTCTCCAGAGTCACGTCGCCGCCCATCTCGCGCGATAGCGTCCTGCAGATCGCGAGCCCCAGTCCCGTTCCCGTCGTCTTGGTGGAAAAATACGGCTCGAAGAGGCGCCGCGAAACCTCGTCGTTCAATCCCGGCCCGGTGTCGCGGAAGCTGATGCGGATCGCGGGGGCGCCTTCGTTCACGGTCTCGCTGCAGCGCACGCGCAGCTCGCCGCCCTTGGGTCCCATCGCCTCCATCGCGTTCTCGATCAGATTCGCGCAAATCTTGCGTACGGCTTCGCCGTCCGCCAAAACCTTCGCGCTCGACGCGCCGTTCTCGTAGATCACGCGCACGCCCGAGGTGTTCTGCTCGTAGGGTTGCACGATGCCGCGCACGAGCGGGTCCACCGCTTGCGGCTTGACGTGCAATTGCTGCATGCGCCCGTAGGACGAGAACTCGCTGGCGATGCGCTTCAAGACGTCCACCTGATGCATGATGGTCTCTGTGCCCTCTTTGAATATGCGCTCGAAGTCGGCGGGCTTCTGCTCGTACGCCCGGCGCATGAATTGCGTCGAGATGCGAATGGGTGTGAGCGGGTTCTTGATCTCGTGCGCGATCTGCCGCGCCATCTCGACCCAGGCCGAGAGCTTCTTGGACTGAATCAGTTCGGTGACGTCCTCGAACACGAGCACGGTGCCGAAGTAGCGCCCCTCGGTCTCGAGACGCGCGCGCATGAACTTGACGGTGGCGGGCTTGCCGTCGTGGTCCACTTCGAGTTCGCCGGCGTCGAACGCGGATGCGCTTGCGTCGGGTGCGAGCAGGGCGAACACTCTCGAGCGTGTCGCGAGTTCGCCGGGTGTTCGTTCCGCCGCTTCCACGGCGGTGATTCCCGTGATGCGCTCGGCGGCGCTATTGACGGTGCGCACGCGTCCGCTGGCGTCGGTGCTGGCGACACCGGCACCGATGTTGGCGAGGATCGCTTCCAGATAGCGCCGCCGCTCTTCGAGCGCGCGCTGCGACTCGGCGATGCGTTCGGTCATTTCATTGAAAGCGGTGGCGACGAGACCCACTTCGTCGGATCGACGCTCGCTCAAGCGCACATTGAAATCGCCGCGGCTGATGCGGCGCGTGCCCGCGACCAGTTCGCGCAGCGGCTCGAACACGCCGCGCGCGACGACCAGGCCGAGCGCGATGGTCGCGGCCAGCAGCAATGCGAACACGCCCAGCACCACCGAGGTCGCGCGCTGGATCTCCATTGAGTACGATTCGGGACGGAACAAGAGCGGCACCGCGAGGGCCGCGCGCGTGGGCGCTTTCTGCCACGCGGGTGCGGCCGCGGGCTCGGCGGCGACGCTCGTCCAGCGATCGAGCGGGAGGTAGGCGACCTGGAAGTCGTAGCTGCCCGCGCGCTCGGTGACGAGCGTGCGCTCGGAACCGAGCAGGGAGACTTCGACGAACGCGTCCGCGTTCATCGACGCACTGATGAAGCCGCCCGCCAGCAAGCCTTCGCGGCTAGACGCCACCAGCTTTCCGTCGGAGTAGACATTGACGTCGGAGCCGACCTGCTCCGCGATCTCGGACAGCAGGCGTTCGTCGATCGCGCGCGCGTAGTAGAAGTAGTAGCTCCCAGCCCAACCGGGGCCGGTCACGCGCAGGGGCGCACTGAACACGCCCATGTAGTCGGCGCCGTCCACGCGCGCGACCATGAGATCTTCGGTGGACGCATCGTCGATGGATCCGGCGACGTCGAGGCCGGGCGCGGACTCCGCGACGCGGGCGTCGTCGAGCAATACGGCCACGCGCCCGCCCCCGAGGTTACGCACCGGCGGCGTGCCGGCTGCAAGCAGCGCGTCGACGTCGGAGTGCCGCAGGAAGAACTGCAGCTCGCCGTGCAGGAGATTGACCAGCGCCTTGCGCGCGCTGAACGCCTTGACGGACGCTTCCTCGCGATTCTCTTCGACGAAGCGCTCTTTTATGAAGTCGACGGAGAAGAGTCCCAGGATCACCGCGGGCACGAGTGCCACCAACAGGAACGACGCCAACAGCTTTTGCTGGAATCCGAGGCGGCGTCCGGGTGTCAGCGTGGGCAACGCTTCGCGCAGGCGCGGCACCGCACCGAGTGCCATCACCGCGACCAGCACCACCAGCGTGAAGAAGAGATACAGCGAGAGCAGCGTCGACCAGCGCAGCAGGTGGCGCGGCGGCGACGGCACCACGAAGCCCGCGAGCAAGGTCTGCTGCGGATCCGGGGTCTGCAACGCCACCACGCGATACGAGCGATCGTGCGAGCGCAGCACCGGCCACGCGCGGTCGATCGCGCGCGCGAGCGTCTCCGGCGGCACGCGGCTCCCCACCGCGAGCCGCTCCGACGACGACTCGGTGACGCGCCGGTCGCGGCCGACACGCGCCAGGAGAAGCGCTTCCGGCTCCTCGACGCGCGGTGCAATGCCCCCCTCTTGAACGTTGCGCAGCACCTCGGGCGTGCGCGGTCCGGTGCGCGCGGCCAGCTCCAGACTCTCGAAGAAGAAGGGCACGTCGACGATCACCTTGCCGAGCAGCCGCGGCGCCTGCTCGTTCTCGTACAGGTCGCTCTCGTCGATGTTGAGCACGCCCCGGTAGAAGCGCACCTCGCCCTGCGGAGTCGAGCGCGTGAGGTCGAGCACGGCCCATTCGTTCTGGCCGGGCGTGTCGGTGCGCTCGCCGCCCTCGTCGAGGCGCGCGCGGTACGGCATGTCGACGGAGAACTCGCTGATGGCGCTGTCGGCGGCGGCAACGACGTGGATCGCGCAACTGTAACCCAGGAGACTCAACGGGCTGTCCGCCCACAGGTCGAACGCGAGGCGGTCGACTTCGGGTGCCGTGCGCGAGCGCAGCGCCTGCCGGATCTCGTGCCGCTTCGCGAGGTCGCCCAGGACGTCCTCGAGAATGACGACCTTCCAGTTGTCGGCGGGGTCGATGACCTCGCGCGACTTCTCGAGCACGAAGCCCTTGCGCAGCTCGTCGTAGTCGCGGCTCAAGTATACGTACGCGGTTCCCGACGACACGATGACGAGCGCGAAGGCCGCGATGCCGACCGACACCAGGTCCTCGCGGTGCGCGACGCGCGGGGCGAAGGTGACGAATGCCACGACCAGCGCGGAGATGACGAGCGGATCCCAGCGCCGCAGTACCACGCACGCGAGCCCCACCAGCGCGAGTCCCAGCACGCAGGCGAGACCGCGCCGCTCTTCGCGCATCCACCGGAACATCCCCCAGATCGCGAACATGCCCGAGAGGACGATACCGGTGACGATCAGGAACAAGCCGATGTGCAGCGTGATCACACTCGCGTCGGTGAGCGAGATGGTCTCGCCGAGGAGCCGCGGGTTGGCGTTGACGACCACCGTGTTGGTCAGCCGGCGCGCAAGCTCGCACAACGCGAGCGACACCCCGGCCACGAGCACCGACTGGAGCGCTAGCTTCCAGCGCGGCGGCCGATCTTCGTGCGGCGCGGAGCCGGCGTGTGAATCCCCGCGCGCGATGCGCACCAGTCCGTAGAGCGTCGCCACGAAGAACAGCCCCGTCAGAGCGAGGTCGAAGCTGCTCCGCATCAAGCCTCCGAGGGTCGGGGTCGCAAACACCGACGGGTCGAAGAGCTTGCCGCGCGCGGTAGCGGAGTCGAACGACAAGAGCGCGTAGCGCAGGAGCACCATGAACGCGGCGAACAGACCCGCGCGCATGAACGTCAGCCGTGCCGTCGTGCGGTGCGGCAGCCGCTGCATCGCCAGAACGAACATCGCGAAGAGGGCGAAGAGCGCAAGGGCTTTCGCCCACAGGATGCGGCGCGCGTCGCGTACACCGTCGAAGTGCGAGAAGGGATGGCTCACCGCGGTGACATTGAGAAGTGGATTGCCCACACGGCTGCGAATGAGGACGCGCCCCTGCAACCCGGTCTCGACGTCACCGCTGACGTCGCCTTCGGGCTCGACGTTATTCGGGAACGCGAAGTAGCTCAACACGGAGTCCTCGCGCGACGGGCGCGCGGCGACCGCGCTGTCCGCGCCGCTTTCGGCGGGCGGTCGCGACTCGCGCGCCGCCGCCTGCTGGCGTTCGCGCCGGGCGCGCAGTTGTTGCTGCTGGGCCTGGAAGCGCCCCAACCGGTCGGGGAGATTGCCGGTCGGCGGATAGTAGTCGAAGGTCACGCGCGCGACGTCCGCGCTCGAGAAACGATCGGTCAGGCTCGTGCTCTTCAAGAAGCGGTTGTTGACGCGGTAGTCGACTTCGAGCGGCAAGTCGATCAAGAGCGAGGCGACGCGATCACCCGTCGCCGACTTCAGCGGGACGACGTGCGAGAGAATCTGGTAGAGCGACACGCTCCGCGTGTAGAACAGCTCCTCGCCGCTTTTCGCGAACATCAAGTCGAGCGTCGAGAGGGCCTGCGGCCAGCCCGCCCACGCGATGCGAACGCCCTCGGCGTCGAACAGCTGGAGCCCGATGGCCGCACCCGGAGCGAGCGAGTTGTCGTGCGAGGCGGTCTGGGCGAGCGAATCGAGCAGTGCGAAGGCAGCGGGCGGGTCCTCGGAGAGTGAAACGCCGAGGTTTGCGACATACGACGCCACGCGCTCCGACATAGCGACCGACGTCTCTTCCAGATGGGCGACGTCTTCGCCCACGTTGCGCAGAGTCTCCGCGACGCGCAAGGACGCATCGCTGCGCCACGCCGCCTGCGTCCGCTCGTCCATTCCCACCTCGATTTCGAACAGGGCGAAGGACCCGGCCGTGAGCACGAGGGCGATCCAGAGTCCGCGCGGGGTCGCGCGCCGGCGCACGATGAACGCGGCCACGGCGGCCAAAAGCAGAACCGCGACCACCACGAGCGGCACGCGATCGTGCCACGCCGGCGACAGGAAGTGCCGGAAGAAGATCGCGAGCCACGCGCCGATCAGCGCGAGCGCGGGGACCATGGTCATCAGTCGGAAGAATGGCATCGAACGTAGCATAGCCCACGCTCGGGGTCGGGTCGAGCGGGGGAGGTTCAGCGGATCGACTTGATCTCGTCGACCACCCAACGCTCGGACTTACCGTCGCCTTCGAGGTGGAGCGAGACGTACACCTTGTCCTTGATGAGCTGGCCGTCGTCGCTCTTCTGGTAATGACGCTCCGCGACGGCGAAGGTCTCGTTTCCGTCCTCGCTGGGCTTGCGGTACTGCACGAACTCGAACTTCCGGGTGAGCGTGTA
This sequence comes from Candidatus Latescibacterota bacterium, assembly GCA_022615275.1. Lineage (GTDB taxonomy): Bacteria > Krumholzibacteriota > Krumholzibacteriia > WVZY01 > JAKEHA01 > JAKEHA01. Next base: position 1,680 of record JAKEHA010000087.1, on the reverse strand, counting down.
GCGGAAGAGATCCTTGAGGAGATAGTAGCTCTGGTTGCGGGAGAACGTGCCGCCGGACGGCCCCGTGCCCTGGATCGAGATCGCGACCTTCTGGTTCCCGAAGTGGCGCAGGATGGGGTCGACTTCGCCCGCCTTCCAGCCGCGCTCGATGTCGGCGAAGACGTCCATCGGGCCGGCGGGCTCGCGCGCCTGCGTCTCCTTCGACTCGCCTTTCTGGGGCGAATTCTGGGAGGCGATGGCGTCGGGCGAGGCTTTCTTGGCGGCCGGGGACGCGGCCGGAGAGAGGACGGCGGCGGTCACCAAGCCGAGGAGGAGTATGCGCAGGCGCGATTCCATGGGCAGACCAAAATCATCGGGAAAGAGCATTTCCCATGCCCCCGGGTTACTCGTTGGAGGACAAGAAGTTACGTTCCCGCCTGGGCGTGGGAGTGTCGTCGGATGGGGACACCGGCGTCCCCGAAGGGAGACAGAACTACTTCGACTTGAGGGGCCGCCAGCGGTGCCACTCGAGCACGATAGGGGCGGCGACGAAGACCGACGAGTAGGTGCCGATGATGATGCCCACGAAGAGGGTGATCGCGAAGTCGCGGATCACCTCGCCCCCGAGGAAGATGATGCTGATGAGTACGAGTAGCGTCGTGGTACCCGTGATCACGGTGCGCGAGAGCGTCTCGTTGATCGACGTGTTGACGAGCTTGCCGAACTCCACGCCGCGCTTCAAACGCAGATTCTCGCGGATGCGGTCGAACACGACGACGGTGTCGTTGAGCGAGTAGCCCACGATGGTCAGCACCGCGGCCAGCACGCCGAGCGACATCTCGATGCCCGTGAACGAAAAGAACGCGAGGGTCAAGAGCACGTCGTGCAAGGTGGCCAGAATCGACGCCACCGCGAACCGAAAATCGAAGCGCCAGCCGACGTAGATCAGGATTCCGATCATCGACCAGATGACCGCCTGGATGCCCGAGCTGCGCAGCTCGGCGCCGATCTTCGGTCCCACCGTTTCGACGCGGCGCAAGTCGACTTGCTGCTCGCCGATGCCGTTCTGGATCGCGGACACGATGGCCTTGGCGGTCGCATCCGACTCTTCGACGCTCTTCACCTTGATCAGGAACTCGTTGTCGGCGCCGAAGCGCGTGATCTCCGCGTTCTCGAAGCCCGCCGCCGCCACGATCGCGCGAATGTCCTGGAGCGGAACCGTTTGTTCCGTGCGCACCTCGACCAGTGCGCCGCCCGCGAAGTCGATCGACTGCTTCAGGCCGCGCTGGACCCCCATCGAGATCAAGCCCGCGACGAGAATCGCGCCGGACACCATCAGCGCCTTGCGAGCGACGCCGACGAAGTTGATATCGGGTGTGCGAAAGAACTCCATGTCTGTCTCCTAGACGCTCAACTTCTCGACGTGACGCCGCGTCGTGATTAGATCGAAGACGACGCGCGTGCACAGGAGTGCGGTGAACATGCTGACCAAGATGCCGATGCTCAACGTGGTGGCGAAGCCGCGAATCGGGCCCGATCCGAACTGCCACAGGACGAACGCGGTGATCAGCGTCGTCACGTTGGAGTCCAAGATGGTGCCGAAGGCGCGTTCGTAGCCCGCTTCTATGGCGGTGCGCACGGTTTTGCCGCGGCGCAATTCTTCGCGGATGCGCTCGAAGATGAGCACGTTGGCGTCGACCG
>JAKEHA010000086.1 GCA_022615275.1 Candidatus Latescibacterota bacterium | reverse complement strand
TCAATCCGACCAGCGAGATCTACGTCGTCTCGAAAGGACCGTCGGACGCGGGCTGGAGCACGCCGGTCCCGGCCGCGAACATCAACAGCGCCACCGAGCACGATCAGCTCCCGTTCGTCGCGCGCGCCGGCAACGGCTTCACGATGGTGTGGGTGCGCCACGACACGTCGCAGCCGAAGCCGTGGCTCAATCCGAAATCACACTTGTATTACGCGACCTCGAGCGACGGCCTCTCGTGGTCGACGCCGCTGCAGATCACGAACGACGCGGGCAACGTGGTGCACCTGTTCCCGTCCATCGTGACCGCGAATTCGGGCGCGCAGTCGATCCTGTGGTTGTCGAATCGGGACGGCGATGCGCGCCCCTACGAGCTCTGGGTCGCCGCCATCGCCCAATACCCGGCCGCCATCGACGAAGTGAATCGGCTCGGCGACGGCTACTCGCACCGCGTGGCCGAGACGCCGACCGAGGGCGTTCTTCTCGGCGCTTGGGTAGATGGTCCGGAAGGCGCCCAAGACGTCTACTATCGTTTCTTCAACCGGTGAACGGCATGCGTCGGCAACTCACGTTCGCGCGCGTCATCGCGCTGGCATCGGTTCTCGTCGTCGTAGGTTGCGCGCAGCGCAAGAGCCCTGAGTTCACGCCCTCACCCGGAGTGTACGCGACCCCGGACGGTATCAAGTTCACGGTCAAGGTCACGCCGGCGCGCTTCGCCTTGGGCGAACCCGTGTCGCTGGAAGCGAGCATGTTCAACGGCGGCAAGGACTCCTTCGAGAAGCAGTTCGCGACCGGGTGCCAGTGGGACTTCGAAGTGGCGGGCGACAACGGGCGCGTCGTGGCGCCGTCGCGTTTTTGCACCATGGCGGGGAGCGAGCTGCGCCTAGAGCCGGGTGAGTTGCGCATGATCCTGCGCGACTGGAAGGGCAACGACGACTACTTCGGCGCGAGCGAGGCGCTTGCGCCGGGGCGTTACTCGGTGACCGCGGGCTTCGTCGACGAGCACACGCGCGTGGTTCCCATGGCGGAGCCGTTCTGGATCGAAATCGTCGCGCCGCGCACGCGCTAAAGATAATTGCAACGGAGCGCCAGGTCCGTTACTCTGTCGTGCAATTCCGTTCGACCGGGCCGCGGTCGCGACTGGATGCCAAGGAGGTCGTTCGTGAAGCAACGGATTGTCGGGAGTTTATTCGTTTTCTCGATCGTGGCCGCGGGTGCAGCGAGCGCGCAGATGGTGGATTCCACGACCGCGGACGTCGATAGCGTCGCCGCCCAGCCGTCCGCACCGCCCGCTGCCGCGCCCGCGTTGACCCCGCCGGCCGAGCCGGCCTCGACCAAGCCGCCGCTGCGCGATCGCATCTACTACGGCGGGAGCATCATCGTCTCCTTCGGCGACGTGACGCGCATCGGGATGTATCCCATGATCGCGTACAAGTTCACGCCCAAACTCTCTCTGGGCGCGGAGGTCGGCTACGAGTACTTGAAGTTCGACGACTTCGACCAGTCGGGGAACAACTACGGCGGCAGCGTCTTCGCCCGCTATCGCATCGTCCCGCGCCTGTACGCGCACGCCGAATACCAAATGATCAACTACGAGATCTTCACCAGCGCGACCACGTCGGAGCGCGACTGGGTTCCGTTCCTCCTCGTGGGGGGCGGCTTCGCGCAGCCCATGGGCAGGAACGCGTGGAGCTACGTCGAAGTTCTGTTCGATGTCCTGAACGACAACCAGTCGCCGTACGACGACGGCGAGCCGTTCATCACCGTGGGGGTGGGCGTTGGCTTCTAGAACTGCGTATCGAAGGGTGCTTTCGGCGGCCGCGATCTCGGCCGCGACGTGCGCGCTCGCGGGGCTGGTCTTCGCACAGGCGCCCGTCGAAACCGCCGCCAGCACGACCGGGCACGCGGCGCCCGAAACCGACTACTGGTCGCTGGTGTTCGTGCTCGTCTTGTCGACCTTCATCGGCCTCGGTGTCATCATCCGCGTGTCGCGCTTGCTGCACACGCCGTTGATGTCGCTCACCAACGCCATCTCCGCCATCGCGGTGGTCGGTTCGATCCTCGTGACCGGCGGCGACCACCCCAAGGAGATCCGCATCCTCGGCGCGGTGGCGCTGTTCGCCTCCATGACCAACATCGTCAGCGGCTTCCTCATCACGGATCGCATGCTGAAGATGTTCAAGCAGACGCCCGCCGGGGAGAAGAAGTCATGATCCACAACATCGTCCAGGCCGCATACCTGGCCGCGATGGTACTCTTCATCTTCTCGTTGCACGGGATGAACCACCCGCGCACCGCGCGCCGCGGCGTATTTTGCGGCATCGCGGCCATGCTGCTCGCGGTGGTGGCGACGTGGATCCAGCCCGAGGTGCTCAACCACGGGTGGATCGTGGTGGCGATCATCGCCGGTTTCGTGGTCGGCGTACCCCTCTCGCGCGGACCGCTGACCGCGGTACCGCAGCGAACCGCGCTCTCGCACGCCTTCGGCGGACTGGCCGCGGGCTTGGTGGGAACCGCGAAGTACTACCTGTGGGTGGGCGAAGGCCCCGAGAACCTCACCACGTTTCGCATGACCGCGATTATCGCGGAGATCATCCTGGGCTTTCTCACCTTCACCGGCAGCTTGATGGCGGCCGGAAAGTTGCAGGAGCTCAAGTGGATTCCTCAAAGACCCGTCACCTACCGCGGTCAGAACATCGTCAACATCGGCTTGCTGGTGGTCGCGGTGATCGCGGGCGTGGCGCTCATCCTCGACCCGACCGGGCCCTGGGCGCCGTTCCTATTCCCGCTGGTGATAGCGCTCTCGCTCTTGTTCGGCGTTTTGCTGGTCATCCCGATCGGCGGCGCCGACATGCCGACCGTGATTTCGATCCTCAACTCGTACGCCGGCCTCTCCGCGGTGGCGATGGGCTTCGTACTCGACAACAAGCTCTTGATCACCGCCGGCGCGCTGGACGGATCCAGCGGTTTGATCCTCTCCATCATCATGTGCCGCGCGATGAATCGTTCGTTTACCAATGTGCTGTTCGGCGCCTTCGGCCAGGTCCAGACCGCCAAGGCGGGGGCGGAACAGAAGGTCTACAAGCCCGAGACCATCGAGGGGGCGGTGCAGGTGCTCGAGCAGGCGAGCCTCGTCGTCATCATTCCCGGTTACGGCTTGGCGGTGGCACAGGCGCAGCACCGCGTGCGCGAGCTGCACGATCAGCTCACCAAGCGCGGCATCACGGTGAAATTCGCCATCCATCCCGTGGCCGGGCGCATGCCGGGGCACATGAACGTGCTCCTGGCCGAAGCCGACGTTCCCTACAGCGACCTGGTCGAGATGGACGAGATCAACTCCGACATGCCGCAGTGCGACGTGGCGCTCGTGGTGGGCGCGAACGACGTCGTCAACCCGGCCGCGCGCACCGACAAGTCGAGCCCGATCTACGGCATGCCG
>JAKEHA010000085.1 GCA_022615275.1 Candidatus Latescibacterota bacterium | reverse complement strand
GGGTCTCCCCGAGAACGAGTCACAGCGCTTCTCGTCCATCCTCTACTTCAAAGTCGACGACATCAACGGCGCCTACGCCGACCTCAAGGAGCGCGGCGTGCCGTTCACGCACGAACCGCGCTTGATCCACCGCGGCAGCCAGACCGACCTGTGGCTGGCGTTCTTCTCCGACCCCGACGGCAATACCATGGCCCTGATGAGCGAAGTCGCCCGCCGCGACTAAGCATCTTGACGCGCGGCGCGCGCGTCGGATAGATTTCGCGCTTCCCGAATCGTAGTCAGGTTTCGACGCCAGGGGAGGAACGGAGGAAGCGCAGTTGAAACGGGTGATTTACGCGATCGCGCCCGCGGTCGCGCTGGTGTTCACAGTCGCCGCGCACGCGGCCGACGACGCAGCCACCAAGCAGAAACAAGTCCAGCGCGGCAAGTACCTGGCTCGTCGCGGCCATGCGCACGGGAAAACACATGGGTGCGGGACGGCCCATCCTGCCGCCGATGCCGTTGCCATACTACCGGAACCTCACTGACGACGACCTCAAGGCACTGTTCGCGTACCTCAAGTCGTTGCCCGCCATCAAGAACGCGGTGCCGGCCCCGGTCGCGGCCGCCGACTTGAAGTAGGCTCCCCGGTTTGATATAGTAGGCGGCGTCTTAACGCGTTATTCCAGCTCGACTTTCGCTTGTGGCGAACGGCGGCGTGTGATCCACGCCGCCGCGCGCTATTATGACGGGTGGCCGCAAGGGCGCCTCGCACGACATGAATCTCAACGTCTACATCGAAACCTACGGCTGCCAGATGAACGTCTACGACAGCGAGCTGGTGAAGTCGATCCTCGTCCAGCGCGGCCACCATCTGGTCGATCGTTTCGACGGCGCCGACGTCGTGCTCATTAATACTTGCGCCATCCGCGAAAGGGCCCACCAGAAGATCTACGGACGCTTGCAGCAGTTGAAGCGCGTGCGCGCACTGCGCCAAAGCGAGCTGACCGTCGGCATACTCGGCTGCATGGCGCAGAATCTCAAGCAGGACCTGGTCGACGGCCGCGACGAGGTGGACTTCGTCGCGGGGCCGGATGCCTACCGGCACTTGCCCGAGCTGATTGATGCATCCCGCGGCGTGGCGGTCGCGGATCCCGCGGCACTCGAGAAGGCGGCGCTCAAGCTCTCAACCACCGAGACCTACACCGGCGTCGACCCCGTGCGCAGCGGCGGCATCAACGCGTGGATAGCGGTCATCCGCGGCTGCGACAACATGTGCACGTTCTGTGTCGTGCCGTACACGCGCGGGCGCGAGCGCAGCCGCGACCCCGAAGGCGTGGTCGAGGAAGTGCGCGCACTCGTGCGCGACGGGTACAAGCAGGTGACGCTACTCGGGCAGAACGTCAACTCGTACCGCTTCGGCGAGGTGCGCTTCGCCGACTTGATGCGGCGCGTCGCCGACGTGCCCGGCATCGAGCGCGTGCGCTTTATCTCGCCGCACCCCAAGGACTTTCCGGTCGAGTTGATTCGCGCCATCGCGGAACATCCCAAGCTGTGCAAGCACATCCATCTTCCCTTGCAGGCCGGTAACGACCGCGTGCTCGAACTGATGCGGCGTACCTACACCAACGCCGAGTTCCGCGCCCTGGTCGACGAGATGCGAGGAACCATCGCGAACCTGTCGTTAACAACCGACGTCATCGTCGGCTTCCCCACCGAGACCGCGGCCGAGTTCGACGAGACCGTGCGCTTGGTCGACGACGTGCGGTTCGACGCCGCCTTCACGTTCAAGTACTCGGAGCGGAAGGGCACATACGCGCAGCGTAAGCTGCGCGACGACGTAAGCGCGGCCGAGAAGACGCGCCGCATCGTCGAATTGGTGGAGCTGCAGAAGCGCATCACGCATGAGATCAACCGAAGTCTGATCGGTTCGACCCACGACGTGCTCATCGAAGAGCACGACGAGAAACGCCCGGGCTACGTGGTTGGAAAGACCGACCACTTCAAGCACACGATATTTCCGGCCGATGGCGCCGAGATCGGCGACACGGTCCGCGTCGCGATCGAGGGCGCCCACGGCGCGACCTTGTACGCGTGCGCGCTCTCGGCGCACGCGCATGCGGCGCGGCGCGCGGTCGGCTAACAATTCGTTTCCCAAGAAAGGCACACATCTCCATGGCGAGCACACCGCGAGCGCACATTCGAACGTCCACGCCCGCGCGCAAGAACGACCGCCGCACCGGCGGCGCCCGCGCGGGCAAACCCACCATGCCGCGCATCGGCGAAGAAATGTGGGCGCTGGTCTACGACGCCGAGCGCGATCGCTGGGACAAGACGCGCGGCTTCCGGCGCGAGAAGGTTGCGAAGCCCCAACTCGATCCCAAAGACCCGCTCGACGCGAGTGCCGTCATCCTCAAGGTCAAGTTCACCGGCTTCTGCGGCTCCGACGCCGGCATCTGGTTCCGCTCGTCGTTCAAGAACATGATCCACGATTCCCTCAAGGCCGAAGGCAAGACCACGCGCGTCATCGGCCACGAAGTCTTCGCCGAGGTGGCGGAAGTGGGCGCGGTCGCGGCCGCGCATTACGGGCTCAAGAAGGGCGAATTGGTCGCGGCCGAGTCGCACATCGTGTGCGGGCGCTGCCACCAATGCTTGATCGGCCAGCGCCACGTGTGCACCGACGAACGTATCATCGGCATCATCGGCCTCGCGGCCATCCTGATCGTCATCTTCGTCACTCGGACGGGCCTGGCCATCCACCGCCGGGTGATCGAGATCGTGCATCTCGTGGGCGCGCGTGATTCTTACATTGCGCGGCAGTTATTGCCGCGACACGCTGGAAACCTCGCGCCTGCTCGACCTGTACGCGCTGCTGGGCGTGC
>JAKEHA010000084.1 GCA_022615275.1 Candidatus Latescibacterota bacterium | reverse complement strand
GTGCAACTCCCCGACAGCCTCATCGATCGCATGCTCGACGGCCGCGGCGCGACCGCGCGCCTGGTCGAGAAGGACGCATCGGACATGCGCGTCATGAACGTCAGCGCCGCGCTGCGCGAAGCGATGTATGTGTTCGCATTCCGGGCCGACGAGCTGCGCGACAGGTCCGACCTCGTGGCCGTGCTGGAGAGCGCGGGCCCGCTGACCGTACACGCGTCGACGCTGGGCGCACCACCGCGCATCATCAGCGGCAAAGAGCACACGCTGCCCGCGATGCTGGTCATGTTCATCATGTTCCAGCTCACGACCTTCTTCATGGTGCTGTGGGTCGACGACCTTCGCACCGGCAAGATGAAGCGCATCGTCATGAGCCCGGTGCGCACGCGCGACATCCTGGTCGGCAACGTGGTCGCACGTCTGGCGTGGGCGTCGCTGCAGGTAGCGGTCGTGCTCGGCGTGGGTTCGTTGATCCTGGGCGTGCGCATGGACATCGACCCCGCACACTTCGCGATTCTGATCGCGGTCTACATGCTGGCCGCGACCGCGCTCGGACTCTTGCTGGGAACCTGTTTCAAATCGAGTGAAAAGGCGGGAGCGGCCGGCGTTATCGTCGGCCTCATGATGGCGGCGCTGGGCGGTTGTTGGTGGCCGCTCGAGATCGTTCCCGGCGCGATGCGCACCGTGGCGCTGTTCCTTCCCACCGGACAGGCGATGGATGCGATCGGCGAGATGGCGGCCCTCGGTTCCTCGGCGCCGTTTTCGACCCGTAACGTGATCGTGCTGCTCGCGATGGCCGCCGTGATGATGCCTATTGCGACGCGACGAATGAGAGTACAATTGACGAGCTAGCCGAAAGGCGCAAAAGAAGGAGACCGACATGTCGTTCCAAAGGCACTTCTCTATCCCAACGTCGGCGGCGCTCGCGGGCATCGCGTTAGCGGGCGCCGCGGTCGTCATTGCTGCATCCGCGCGCGACGGATCGATTTCGGCCGATCGTATGCTCGCGCACGTGAAGTATCTCGCTTCCGACGACCTCGAGGGCCGCGCGCCCGGTTCGCGCGGCGAGCAGCTGACGGTGACGTATGTCGTCGACCAACTCGAGAAGGCCGGATGCACTCCCGGCAACCCCGACGGGAGCTTCACCCAGAAGGTTCCCCTCTACGGCTTCCAAGTGGTGAACTCCCCCGCGCTCGTCGTGCGCGACAAGGAGGGCACGAACGAGAAGCAGTACGCGGCGGGCAAGGAATTCGTCGGCTGGACCGTGCGGCAAGTGAACGCCGCGTCGGTCCGCGACGCCGAGCTGATGTTCGTCGGCTACGGCGTGGACGCGCCCGAGTACCAGTGGAACGACTTCAAGACCGACGTGCGCGGCAAGGTGATCGTGATCCTGGTCAACGATCCCCCGCTGCCAGACCCGTCGCTCTTCGGCGGCAAGGCGATGACCTACTACGGCCGCTGGACCTACAAGTACGAGCAAGCCGCGGCCCTGGGTGCGGCCGGCGCGATTATCGTGCACAACACCGTCGACGCGGGCTATCCGTGGGCGGTGGTCGAAAACAGTTGGTCGGGCGAGCAATTCGACGTCGTGCGCGCCGACCAAGGCGCGTCGCGTTGCGCACTCGAGTCGTGGATCACCGAAGACGCGGCGCGCGATCTCTTCAAGGCTGCGGGTCGCAACTTCGACGACGACAAACGCGCCGCCGCCTCACGCGACTTTCAGCCGGTGGCACTCGCACGCTTCGCTTCCGCCGACATCAAGACGCGTTCGCGCACGATCGAATCGAGCAACGTGGTCGCCAGCGTCAAGGGATCGAACAAAGCCGACGAGTGGGTCGTGTACACCGCGCACTGGGACCACCTGGGTATCGGCAAGCCGGCCGACAACGATTCGATCTACAACGGCGCGCTCGACAACGCGTCCGGTGTCGCGGGTGTGATGGAGATCGCGCGCGCGTTCGCGTCGCACGGGCGGCCGCTCGGGCGCTCGGTGTTGTTCATTTTCACCACCGGCGAGGAGAGCGGGCTGTTGGGCGCCACTCACTACACGAATCACCCGCTGTATCCGCTCGAGAAGACGATCGCGGAGATCAACGTCGACGGTCTCAACATCTGGGGACGTACCGAGGACATGATCGTCGTGGGCTTCGGGCAGTCGGACTTGGAGCAGACACTCGCCGACGCGATCCTGCCCATGAACCGCCGCATCGCGCCCGACAGCGAGCCCGAGAAGGGCTACTACTACCGCTCGGATCACTTCCCCTTCGCGAAGAAGGGCGTGCCCGCGCTCTACGCCGACAGCGGCGTCGAGTATCGCGACCGGCCCGCGGGTTGGGGCCTCGAGCGCCGCAAGGAATACGTCGCGCGGCGCTACCACAAGCCCCAAGACCAGTACGATGCGACCTGGGATCTCTCGGGCGCGGCCGAAGACATGGAAGCCTTGTTCCGCGTGGGACTCACGCTTTCTAACAGCGAAGCGACCCCGCAGTGGAGCGAGAAGAGCGAGTTCCGCCGCGTACGCGACGCGATGATGCGCGGATCGAAGTAGGCGGTTGGGGGTTCGCGCCGAGGCCTTCCCTCCGCTCTCAGGTCCTCGCGCGCGCCTGATTGCAATTGTGGCGCGCTGCGGAAGTTCGCTTCGGGAAGCCTCGGCACGAACCCTGGCACGGCAGGCTACTGATTCGCGCGCAGCACTTCTTCGTGCTCGGCGAGCTTGGCGTCCGCGGCCTCGAATCCCGCTTCCACCGCTTCGTCGAGCCGCTTGTAGTCCTCGAGCTTGAGGTCCGGGTCCAGCGCGGGACGAATCAGCACTTCGGGTGGATTGAGCGAGAGACGGATCGACGTCAGCGGCGCTTGCGGGATCTCGATCGCCTTCATCAGCATTTCGAATACCAGGGGTCGCCCGCGAATCGGGTGTCTGATTTTCTCCCAGGTCGTGCGGTCGTCGGTGAACGCGATTTCGCGGTCGGCCGGCGGGGCCGTGTCGACCGCGACCACGGGCGCGCGCGTCAGGGTGCGAATCACGTCGACCGGAAGCCCGTTGAGAATCCCGCCGTCCACGAGAATCCGTCCCTCGTGCAACTCCGGCGCGAACAGCCCGGCCAAAGCGCTGGTCGCCCGCAGCGCGCGCAGGAGATCGCCGCTACGCAATACCACCAGCTTTCCGCGCTGCACGTCGACCGACGTCACCGCCACGGGGATCTTCAGCTCTTCGAACGTGCGCGGCAGGTGCTGCTCGAGGTGGCGCGTGATACCGCGGCCGCCGATCAATCCGCCCATCGTGCTGCGATCGATCAGCTTGAGCGGATCGAGTCCCTTCCACATCTCGTGGATGCGCTGCGCCGAATAACCGGCGGCGTGGAGCGCGCCGATGATGCCGCCGATCGAGCAGCCGGCGATGGCGGTAACCTCGAAGCCCCGCTTCTCGAGCGCGCGCAGCACGCCGATGTGCGCGTAACCGCGCGCCCCGCCGCTGCCTAGGACCAGTCCGATCTTGGTTCGTGCGTCCGTGTTCATGGGGTGCCATTATCGACAAGCGCGTTCGTTCTTGTCAATTTCTCGGTGTCATTGACAGACGCACGGCCTTGCGCTACTGTGACGGTCTCTCGCAAAAGGAGCTTCGAGCCATGCGTTTCCGGACCCTTGCCGCCCTGGCGGCGTGCCTGTTCCTAGCCAGCTGTTCCAGCGTCGACATCAAGTACGATTACGACGTCGATTCCGACTTTTCCGCGTACCGCACGTACGCCTGGATCCCGCAGAAGATCAGCGAGACCGGCACCAGTGCGTCCACGGCCATGCAGCAAAACACGCTGCTCGACAGGCGCATTCGCTCCGCGGTCGACGCCAATCTGGCCACCAAGGGCTTGACGCCCGACGAGCAGAACCCCGATTTGCTGGTGGTGTATCACACCGGAATGCAGAACAAGGTCGACGTCACCGACTGGGGTTACAGTTACTCGGGGAGCTACTGGGGCTGGGCCGGGCGTGACATCGACGTCTACAGCTACACCGAGGGAACGCTCATCATCGACCTGGTTAACGCCGCGACCAAGCAGCTCACGTGGCGCGGGAGTGCGACCGGCGTCGTCGAACCGGGCCGTTCGCCGGAAGAAGTCCAAGAGAGGATCAACGACGTGGTGTCGCAGATCTTCGCCAACTATCCACCGAAGAAGTAGCCGGGAGGCATTCATGAAACGAGTACTCATAGCGGGTGCGCTCGCGTGCGCCGTTGCGCCCGGCGCGTCCGCGCAGTACACGACGCCGTCGTCCTCGACCTACGGGTCCAAACCTGCGAAGAAGGCCGACATCGTCGTGCTGGGCGGCTACGCATGGACCCTGGCGCAGGACGTCGTTCTCAATTACGCCAACGCCGGCGAGTTGGATATCACCGACAATCCGTTTTGGGGCGTCGCAATCGACTTCAATGTGGCGCGCCAAGGCGGGGGCAAGACCGGCCAGCTCCGCCTGCTGTTCCGCCGCGAAGACTCGGACGTGACGTTCGTGTCGTACACCCCCAGCAACCCGACCGGTTCGCTGGATTGTGCGGTGGAGTATTGGCAGATCGGCGGCTTGGGCGGCGTCGAGCGCGGCAACGCGATGCCCTTCACGTCCGTGACCCTCGGCGCGACGCGACTGGTCGCCGGCGACGTCGACGAGTGGAAGTTCTCGATGATTTTCGGCCTGGGCGTCAAAGTATACACGGAAGGGAAGTTCGGCTTCATGATCCAGGGCAACTGGCCGATCACCTTCACGGACTCGTGGGGTGGCGTCACCGTGGGAACGGGTGGCGCGGGCGTGGCCGTCGGCGGTACCGGCATCTCGCAGCTCGACGTCGGCGGCGGCGTCATCCTCTCGTTCTAGCGCGTCGCACCTTGATCGAGAAAGGAACTTGGCAATGAAACGGAGCTTGCTTGCGGTGGTTGCGGTGGTCGTGTGGTCGGCGAGCGCGCCGTCGTTCGCGCAGGACTTGACCGAGTTGTTGCGCGCCGACTTGCGCGCCAACAAGACCGCGCTCGTCACGCAGGCGATGGCCCTCGACGAGGCCCAATCCGAGGCGTTCTGGCCCATTTACCGCGAGTACGAGGCCGAGCTGATCAAGCTCAACGACGAGAGTCTGGCCGCGATCAAGGACTACGCCGCCAACTACGCGACCATGACCGACGAGGCCGCGAAGGACCTGCTCAAGCGCGGCTTCGCGATCCGCGAAGGACGAACCAAGCTCTTGAAGAAGTACACGGGCAGGGTCCAGAAGGCGCTGAATCCCAAGATCGCGGCGCGGTGGGCGCAAGTCGAGCACGCGCTCCAAGCCGGCATCGATCTCCAGATGGCGAAGGAACTGCCGCTGATAGGAAAATAGCGTTCCCGAAATTCTGCGAATCGCACGCGGGCGCTCGCCGGAAGGCGGGCGCCCGTTTTTCATGACGAGCGGTCAGTCGATGCGGAGCACCCACCGGCCCCACGTGAACATCAAGAGGGTTACGACCACGATGCCGATCCAATCGATCGCGAAGCCCGCCCGCACCATCTCGCCCGTTCGAATCCGGCGCGTCCCGAACACGATCGCGTTGGGAGGCGTGGCCACCGGGAGCATGAAGCCGCACGATGCGGCCATCGTCGCCGGAACCATCAGAAAGAGCGGGTGCATGCCGGTGACGCTCGCCATCGAGCCCAGCGCCGGCAGGATGACCTGCGCCAGCGCGGTGTTCGACGCGAGCTCGCTCAAGAAGCAGACCACCACGCACACGGAGAACATGATGAGTAGCGGTGGTGCGCCCGCGAGGCCCGATAATCGCTCACCCAAATAGAGCGACGCGCCCGAGACT
>JAKEHA010000083.1 GCA_022615275.1 Candidatus Latescibacterota bacterium | reverse complement strand
GACTCGACTTCGGCCTTGATCTCGAAGAAGTCGACCGGTTGGGCGCCAGAGCGCCAGAAGGCGGAACCCTCGGGACGCGTGCGCACGATCAGGACGTGCGTGGGTTCGTCCGGGAGGGCCGCGCTGTCGGCCGAGCGCACGAACGCGCGTCCCAGGGAGAATAGGTAGAGTTCGCGCCGGCCGCGCGCGACGTTGTGCGCGACCGCGTCGAGCGCGCCCGGCAGGAGATGGGCGCGCATCTGCGCGTGGTTGGCCGAGAGCGGGTTCTTGATCGTCACCGGCTGGCTGCGCGGATCCTCATCCGCCCATCCGAACCAGCGCTGCTCGCGCCCGTCGCTGAACGACGTGGTCAGGATCTCGGTGTGCCCGCGCGCGACCAGGTGGTCGGCGAGGCGGTCGAGGAAGCGGTCGAAGGGGTCGGGTACGGAGGGGACCGTGGTGCGATAGCGCCACCCCTTGCCGATGTTCTCGTAGCCGTAGACGCGTGCGACCTCCTCGACCAGGTCGGCTTCCTGCTCGATGTCCCAGCGGAACGACGGCACCGAGACCGTGACGGCGTCGGCGTCGGATCCGACCAGCGAGAACTCCAGCCGGCCCAGGATCTCGGCGGTGGCGTCGCTGGAGAGGTTCTCTCCCAGGAGCCGGCGAACCGTCGCGCGCCGAAGCGTCACCGAACGCGGCCGCCGCGGGGCCGGAAACGCGTCGCGCCACGCGCCCACGCGACCGCCCGCCACTTCGACGATCAGGGCGGCCGCCCGATCCGACGCGCGCTGGCACGTCTCGCGGTCGCTCCCCCGCTCGAATCGATAGGACGCGTCCGTGCTCAAACCGAGCGCGCGTCGCGTGCGCCGTACCGTCTTGGGGTCGAAGGCGGCCACCTCGAGCAGCACGTCGGTGGTCGACTCGGTGATGCGCGTCGGCATGCCGCCGATCACACCCGCGACTCCGACCACGTCATCGCCCGCGCTGATGACGAGGTGGGAGTCGTCGAACTCGTAGCTGGCGCCGTCGAGTGCATCGAGACGCTCTCCGCGCCGCGCGCGGCGCACGCCCATGTGCGCGGACGGGAGCTTGCCGAGGTCGTAACCGTGCGACGGCTGCCCCATTTCCATCATCACGAAGTTGGTGACGTCGACGATGTTGTTGATGCTGTTGATTCCGACCCGTTCGAGTGCACCCTTGAGCCAGGCCGGCGAGGGCTTCACCTCCACGCCGTGGATCAAGCGCGCGCTGAAGCGAAAGCACTCCGACGGGTCGGCGATCTCGATATCCACGTCGGCGTCGTCGGGCGTCTGGACGGGTGGGACGACGTGGGGCGATCGCAGGCGCGTGCGATACAGTGCCGCGATCTCGCGCGCGACGCCGACGTGGGAAAGCTGGTCGGGCCGGTTGGGCGTCACCTCGAGCTCGAACACGGCGTCGGTCTCGCCCAGGACGTCGGCCAGCGGAACCCCCACGGCCGCATCGGGTGCGAGCACCAGGATGCCGCCGCTCTCCGTGCCGAGTCCCAGCTCGACCTCGGAGCAAATCATGCCGTTGGACGCGATGCCGCGGATCTTGCTCTTGCGGAGCTTGACGCCGCTGGGGAGCTTGGCGCCCACCAGCGCCACCGCGACGCGCTGGCCGGCCGCCACGTTGGGTGCGCCGCACACGATCTCGAGCGGCTCCCCCTGCCCGACCTCCACGCGGCACACACTCAGGCGATCGGCTTCGGGGTGGCGCTTGGCCTCCAGGACGTGCCCCACCACGACCATCCGCTCGGTGAGGCCGGAGCTGGTGAGACGCTCGACCTTGATGCCGTGCATCGTGAGGTCGTGCGCAAGCGTGGCCGCGTCGACGGGGATGTCGACGTAGCGCCGAAGCCATGAGAGCGAAACGTTCATGCGCGCCTCAACGCTCTGTGAACTGCTCGAGGAAGCGCAGGTCGTTGGTCAGGAACATGCGAATGTCGGGAATGCCGTGGCGAATCATGGCGATGCGATCGACCCCCACCCCGAACGCGAAGCCGCTGTAGCGGTCGGGGTCGATGCCCACCGCGCGCAGCACGTTCGGGTGCACCATGCCGGCGCCGAGGATCTCGATCCACCCCGACTGCCCGCAGATCACGCACCCGCCCCCGTGACAATTGAAGCACGACATGTCGACGTCGACGCTGGGCTCCGTGAACGGAAAGAAATGCGGCTTGAAGCGCACCCGGATGTCGGAACCGAAGAGGTCACGCAAGAACAAGAGCAGATCACCGCGCAGGTCGGCCATGGTGACGTCGGTATCGATGTACAGACCTTCCACCTGGTGGAATTCCGCCTGGTGCGACGCGTCCAGGGCCTCGTTGCGATAGACGCGGCCGGGCGCATACACCTTCAGCGGCGGCTTGTGCTCCTGCATGTAGCGCACCTGGATGGGAGACGTGTGCGTGCGCAGCAGGATGTCGTTGGAGACGTAGAACGTGTCCTGCAAATCGCGCGACGGGTGCTCGTCGGGGAAATTGAGCGCCTGGAAATTGTAGTACTCGAGTTCGACCTCGGGTCCGCGCGCGAGCCGGTAGCCCATGCCCTCGAGCACGGAACCGATGCGGCGGAACGTCAGCGAGATGACGTGGCGCCGGCCGCTCACGCCGTTGGTAGCCGGGAGCGTTCCGTCGACGGGGGCGACGTAGCCCGCGCGGTCGTCGGCTGCGCCGAGCTGCGCGCGCCTTGCCGCCAGCAGCGACTCGCACAGCGCCTTGAGGCGGTTGGTCTCGGCACCCAGACGGGGACGGTCCTCGGGGCGCGCTTCGCCGATGGCGCGCAGAAACGACGTGAGGACGCCCTTGCGGCCGAGGTACTTGACGCGCGCCGCTTCCAACTCCTCGGGTGTGGTGCACGCGGCGATGTCGGCGCGCAGCGAGTTCTCGATGGAACGGGGGTCCATCGGGTCGGTGACGACTAGCGGCCCGCGCTCCCCGACGCCTTGGCGACGTCGGCGAGCTTCTTGAATCCGGCGGCGTCGTTGACGGCCATCTCCGCGAGCATCTTGCGGTCGATGTCGACCGACGCCTTCTTCAAGCCGTTCATGAACCGACTGTAGGACAGACCGTTCAAGCGCGCGGCCGCGTTGATGCGCGCGATCCACAGCGAGCGGAAGTGTCGCTTCCGTTGCTTGCGGTCGCGGTAGGCATAGACCAGGGCGCGGTCGACGGTCTCGCGCGCGGTGCGATACAACTTGCCACGGCCGCCGCGGAATCCTTCCGCTTGCCTGAGCACGCGCTTGCGGCGTGCGCGACCGGCGACCGTGTTCTTCGTGCGTGGCATGACGAATCCTCCTTGATGCGGCTACGGCGCGCCCTTGCGGCGCCGTCCCTCGTCGCGATGGACGATGTAATCGTTCGGGAAACCTTCGTTAGACCAGGATCAGCCGGCGGATGCGCTTCATGTCGGCCGGGTGGACCAACGACGCCTTGCGCAGCGCGCGCTTCCGCTTCGACGTCTTCTTGGTCAGGATGTGGTTCTTGAACGCGTGGTAGCGGCGGACCTTCCCGGTCCCCGTCTTACGAAAGCGTTTCCTCGCCGATCGGCTTGTCTTCAGCTTTGGCATTTTCGATTTCCTTTGTTGGTGTCGGCTTGGGCCGCGGTTTGGCCGGGGCGCTCTTTGTCGAAAGCGGTGAAAAGTACATCACCATCAAACGGCCCTCGAACTCCGGATTCCTCTCGACCACGCCCACGTGCGCGAGATCCTTGGTCAGCCGGTCGAGCATGCGGTACCCGAGCTCCTTGTGATCGAGCTCGCGGCCGCGGAACATCAAAGTCACTTTCACCTTGTAGTGCTTCTCGAGAAACTCCTCGGCGTGACGCTTCTTGAACTGATAGTCGTGTTCTTCGGTCTTGGGGCGGAACTTCACCTCTTTGACCTGGAACGTGTGCTGCTTCTTCTTGGACTGTTTGGTCTTCTTGCTCTGTTCGTACTTGTACTTGCCGAAGTCCATGATCCGGCAAACGGGCGGACGGGACGTCGGCGATACTTCGACGAGGTCGAGCCCTTCTTCGCGGGCCATGCGCAGCGCCTCGTGCGTCGGCATCACGCCGAGCTGGTTGCCGTCCGACCCGATGACACGAATCTCGGGCACCCGGATACCTTCGTTGGCTCGGATGCGGGGCGCTCTTTTGCGGTCGAAGCTGATAGGGCTTCCTCCTGCCACACAAAAAAAAGCGGACGCCAGGCATCCGCTTCCCCTCGCGACCCGCGCGAGGGAGTCGAAACAACCTGGCCCGTCACTGCCGGACGGCCGGTGAGGGGCGAATCCCCTGCTTGCGTCGATGATGTTCTACGCGCACGGCGGCGTGGAGGCCTTCCGCGAGCGACGCCGTATACTAGCGGCCGGCGGCGACCTCGTCAACAATTTCCGTGACGAAGGCCTCGAGCGGCTTGGTGCCGACCATCCCCTTGCCCCGGGCCCGCACCGCGACCACGCCTTCCTTGGCCTCCCGCTCTCCCACCACCGCCATATACGGGACCTTGTGGACCTCCGCATCGCGGACCCGATAGCCGATCTTCTCCTCGCGCGCGTCCATTTCCACGCGCACGCCGCGCTCGGCGAGCGCCAGGCGAACGCGCTCCGCGAACGGGAGGGCCTCCGCGGAGACCGGCAGCACCACGCACTGGACCGGGGAGAGCCAGGTCGGGAAGGCGCCCGCGTAGTGCTCGGTCAGGATACCCATGAAGCGCTCGATCGAGCCGAACAGCGCGCGGTGCACCATGAAGACCGGACGCCGCTCGCCCCCGCTGGCCACGTAGTTGACATCGAAGCGGCGCGGCAGGTTGAAGTCGAACTGGATGGTCGAAAGCTGCCAGGGCCGCCCGATGGCGTCGATCACTTTGACGTCGATCTTGGGACCGTAGAAGACGGCTTCGCCTTCCATGCGCTTGTAGGCCAGGCCGCGGCGCTTGACCGCGTCTTCGAGCGCGGATTCGGCCATCGTCCACTCCTCGTCGGTGCCCGCGTACTTGCCCGGGTTGGCGGGGTCGCGCACCGAAAGCTCGACCGCGAAGCGGTCGAAACCGAAACGCTGCAGCAGCGACAACGCAAAATCCAGCGCGTGATCGACCTCGCTCGGTAGTTGTTCCGGCGCACAAAAGATGTGCGCGTCGTCCTGAGTGAAGCCCCGCACGCGCAACAATCCGTGCAAGGCGCCCGACAGCTCGCGCCGGTACACCGTGCCCATCTCGGCGATGCGCACCGGGAGTTCGCGGTAGCTGTACAGCTTGCGCTTGTAGATCAGGATGTGGCCCGGGCAGTTCATCGGTTTGACGACGTACTCCTGGCCCTCGACGTCCATCATGAACATGTTGTCGCGGTAGTACGTGAGGTGGCCCGAGGTCTTCCACAGGTCCGCCTTCGCGATGTGGGGCGTGAACACGAGTTGGTAGCCGCGCGTGCGGTACTCCTGCTTCAAGTATTGCTCCATCTGCTCGCGCACGATGGCACCCTTGGGGTGCCAGAACACCAGGCCGCCGCCCGCCTCGTCCTTGACGTCGAAGAGATCGAGCGCCTTGCCCAGGCGTCGGTGGTCGCGTTTCTCGGCTTCCGCGAGTCGATCGAGGTACGCGTCCAGGTCGCTCTTCTTGAAGAAGGCGGTGGCGTAGATGCGCTGCAGCATCGGCTGCTTGGAGTCGCCGCGCCAGTACGCGCCCGCCGTCGAGAGCAGCTTGACGTGCTTGATGCGGCGCGACGAGTCGATGTGCGGTCCCGCGCACAAGTCCACGAAGTTCCCCACCGTGTAGATCGACACCGTGTCGCCCGGGATGTCGTCGATCAGGTCGAGCTTGTAACGCTGGCCCAGCTTGGCGAAGTGTTCGCGCGCGCGCGCCTTGTCCCACACCTCGCGGTGGATGGGCAGATCCTTCTTCAAGAGCTCGTGCACGCGCGTCTCGATGCGCGCGAGGTCTTCGGGCGTGAAGGGCTTCTCGACGTCGAAGTCGTAGTAGAAGCCTTCGTCGATGGGCGGACCGATGGCGAACTTCGCGTCGGGGAACAGCTCCTGGACCGCGTGCGCGAGCACGTGCGACGCGGTGTGGCGCAAGAGGTACAGGCTCTGCTCGTCGTCGTCCTTCAAGGGACGCAGCGTGCCCTCGCCCGCCACGGTTTGATACACGTCGCGCAGTTGGCCGCCGAACAAGACGCCGACGGTGTCCCCCTTCGCGCGTTCGCCCAAAAGTTGGACGACGTCGGAAACGGGGACCTCGGGCTGTTCGAAGGCTCGAGTCGAGCCGTCTGGCAAGGTTACGCGGACCATCGGTGTTCTAGACTCCGCTAGGCGTGGAGAGACGAGAATGGTGGGCGATAGAGGATTTGAACCTCTGACCTTCTGCGTGTCGAGCAGACGCTCTAGCCAACTGAGCTAATCGCCCTGTCCGGTTAACGTTAGAGACAGGCGAGCGTACGTCGAGAGTTTCGGCGGGTCAAGCGGAAAGCTGACGCGCGAACGCCGCGGGACACGTTGGAGCCTGGCGCTAGGTGTCCTTCTTGTTCTCGTCGATCACTTCGTACTCGGCGTCGGCGACCCCGTTCGGCCCTTTCTCGCCGTCGCCGGGCGCGGCTTGCGCGCCGTCGCCCTGCGGTGGGGCGTCCGTCGCCGAGGCCTGCTGGTACATCCGCTGCGCGACTTCCTGCCAGATCGCGTTCAACCGCTCGGTCGCGGACCTGATCTCGCTCGTGTTCGTGCCCTTGAGCGCCGACTTGACCGCCTCTACGCCCGCTTCGAGCTTCGCCGCGTCGCCGGCGTCGATGCGGTCCTTGTGCTCCTTCGTGTTCTTCTCGGTCTGGTACACGAGACTGTCGGCGGCGTTGCGCGCATCGACTTCCTCGCGCTTGCGCTTGTCGTCGGACCGGAACTGATCCGCGTCCTTGACCATGCGCTCGATCTCGGCCTCGCTCAAACCGCTCGAGGCCTTGATGACGATCTTCTGCTCCTTGCCGGTCGCCTTGTCCTTGGCCGACACGTTCAAAATGCCGTCCGCGTCGATGTCGAACGTCACTTCGATCTGCGGCATGCCGCGCGGTGCGGGCGGGATGCCGGCCAGCTGGAAGCGCCCGATGGTCTTGTTGTCCATGGCCATCTCGCGCTCACCCTGCAGGACATGAATGTCGACGGCGGTCTGTCCGTCGGCGGCGGTCGAGAAGACCTCGCCCTTGCGGGTCGGGATGGTCGTGTTGCGGTCGATGAGCTTGGTCATGACCCCGCCGAGCGTCTCGATGCCGAGCGAGAGCGGCGTCACGTCGAGCAAGAGCACGTCGCGCACGTCGCCGCCCAAGACGCCGGCCTGGATGGCTGCGCCGATCGCGACCACTTCGTCCGGGTTCACACCCATGTGCGGGTCCTTGCCGAAGAGCTCCTTGACCTTGCGCTGCACCATCGGGATGCGCGTCGATCCGCCGACCAGAATCACTTCGTCGATGTCCGCGGCGGTGACGCCCGCGTCGGCCAGGGCGCGCTTGCACGGACCCACGGTGCGCTCGACCAGCTCTTCGATCAGTTGCTCCAGCTTCGCGCGCGTGAGCTTCACGTTCAGGTGCTTGGGCCCGGTGGCGTCCGCCGTGATGAACGGCAGATTGATGTCGGTTTGCATCGCGGTCGAAAGCTCGCACTTGGCGCGCTCGGCCGCCTCCTTCAGACGCTGGAGCGCGATGGGATCCTTGGAAAGGTCGATCCCCTGCTCCTTCTTGAACTCGGCCACCAGCCATTCGATGACGCGATGGTCGAAGTCGTCGCCGCCCAGGTGGGTGTCGCCGTTGGTCGCCTTCACTTCGAAGACGCCTTCGCCGAGGTCGAGAATGCTGATGTCGAAGGTGCCGCCGCCCAAGTCGTAGACCGCGATGGTCTCGTCCTTCTTCTTGTCCAGCCCGTACGCGAGCGCCGCGGCGGTCGGCTCGTTGATGATGCGCTTGACGTTCAGGCCCGCGACCTTGCCGGCATCCTTGGTGGCCTGACGCTGGCTGTCGTTGAAGTACGCGGGAACCGTGATGACCGCGTCGGTGACGGGTTCACCGAGGTACGACTCGGCCGCGCTCTTGAGGTACTGCAGCACCATCGCCGAGATCTCGGGCGGTGAGTACTTCTGTCCCGCGATCTCCACTACGACGGCCCCGTCGGGTCCCTCGACGACCTGATACGGAATCATCTTGGTTTCCTGCGTCACCTCGGAAAACTTGCGCCCGATGAAGCGCTTGATGGAAAACACCGTGTTCTGCGGATTCGTGATCGCCTGGCGCTTGGCCAGCTGCCCGACGAGTCGTTCGCCATCCTTGGTGATGGCGACGATGGAGGGTGTGGTGCGAGCGCCGTCGGGATTGGGGATGACCTTGGGCTCGCCGCCTTCGATGATCGCGACGCACGAGTTCGTGGTGCCCAGGTCGATGCCGATAGTCTTTGCCATGGTATGTTTGGGTTCCTTTCTCGAAATCCAGTCGCTCAGCCGGATCATTGGGTCGGGCTGGGCTAAGAAAATTGTCTTACAAGTCGCGTGCCATCGGGAGCGAGTGGCTAACTTGCTTATTTACAAGTGCATGCGGATTTCGCTAGGCGTTGCGCCGCTCACCGGTGCGCCTCACAGCGACAGCCTGGCGTAAAATACTGTCCGACTGTCAGTCCTCCTGCCCACCCTGGCGTCGATTCCCGAGAAGCGACATAAGAAGCGCCAGGCCGACGCCGAAATCCGGCTCCTCGGGCGAGGCGGTGCTCGTGACCTCATCGGGAAGATGGAACCGGGGGCGGCCATCGAGGTGTCGAATCTCGAGATGCTCCCATCGCGGATCTCCAATGGCGATCCCTCGCTCCGCGCTTGCGCGGAGAAAAGCGGTCCAGGCGGCCACGCCGGCCGCGTCGGAGGGGGCCGGGGCTCGGTCCCAGTCCAGGCCGGACGCGTCCCAGACCTCGTTCAGGATCTCAACGAAGCGCCTATCGTCGATTCGTGTGCGTATCCGGCGGCCCATCGAATGAAGATTAACCTTAAAGAAACAAAACGGTTGACAAGGTTCAGAAGCGCGACTAAATTCAGAATCGCAGAAAGCCCAGCGTAGGGACGTTCTTGCCCCAGTACCTACTCGACCTTTTTGTTGGTTGGAGGATATGTCCTCTAGCACCTGCCAAAAAGGACCCCTGACACCCCTTACGCGGGCTTTCTGCTTTTCTCTTTCCCACCCGGTTTGCCCTTCTCACCCGCTTTGACGTCCGTCATGGCTCGCAGGATTTCGAGTAAGCGCTCACGCGTGTTCTCTGCCGGATCGTCCGTCACTTTCTCCAAGAGCTGCTGCAGCACCGATCCGACCTCGGGCCCCGGTCTCTTGCCCGTTTCGCGGACGACGTCGTTCCCGTCCACGGCGAGGTCGCGAACCGTCAGGGTCGCGCGGGCGCGCCGCTCGTGGTCGATGCGGGCACGCAGCTCTTCCAGGTCCGCGATCTCGCCCGCGAGGTCGCGCGAGCGGCAGTCGGCTTCGCGCAGCGCCAGGAGGTCGTCGATGGCGTCGTCGCCGATCCGACGCATGAAGCGACGCACGGTGGCGGCCTTCCACGACGCCTCGTAGTGGTACATGTGCTCGCGCACGAGATGGCGGCACGAGCTCACGACCTCGTTCGAATAGCGTAGGCGCGTCAACACTCTCTCGGCCAGCTCGGCGCCGACGACCTCGTGTCCATAGAACACCACGCGCGCCTCGCCGTTCTCGGTCACCACGAGGCGCGTGTCCACCTTGCCCAAGTCGTGGAGAAGCGCCGCCCAGCGCACCACCAGACGCTCGCGAGGTGCGCAGTCACACGTCTTGAGCGTGTGCCAGTACACGTCGTCGGGATGATACTCGTTTTGTACCACGCCGGCACAGCGCTCGAGCTCGGGAAACCACGTCACTAGTGAGCCGGTCTGGTGCAGCGCATCCAATGCGCGGCTGGGCCGTTGGCACTGGATGAGCATCTTGGACACTTCGTCCTGGACGCGCTCGGGGCTGACCGTCGAGAGTAGCCCGGCCGCCGCGGTCATGGCCGCCCGCGTCGGTCCGTCGAGGCGGAGCTCGAAGCGCGCCGCGAAACGCGCCCCGCGCAGAATCCGCAAGGGGTCCTCGTCGAACGCGCGCGGGAAGATCATGCGCAGCGCGCGGGCTTCGAGATCCTGGCGCCCGTGGAAGGGATCGATCACGCGCCCGTCGGGGATTCGCTCGGCGATAGCGTTGATGGTGAAGTCGCGGCGCGCGAGGTCGGCTTCGACGGGAAGCGTCTCGTCGAAGCGAACCTCGAAGTCCCGGTGTCCCACGCCCACCGACGTTTCCGTGCGCGGAAACACGATGTCGACGGTCGCGCCGCCGCGCGGCGTGAACTTGTAGACGCCGAACGCCTTGCCCACCCGCGACCAGGCGCCGTGTCGCGTGAGGAGCTCCTCGAGAGCGCCCGCGGAAATCCCGCGCACGAGAAAATCGCTGTCGGCGACTTCGATGTCGAGCAGGCGGTCGCGGACCGCGCCCCCCACGCGGTACAGCTCGCCGGTGGCCAGGATGTCGCCCTGCCACGCGGGGAGGGTCATGGCGCGTCCTGCACCGCGCGCCAGCGAATCGGGTGACGCACCCACAGCGCCAGGCCGATGAGCGCGGTCAAGTAGGTTCCGATCAGCACGTAGGCGATCGAGAAGCCAACCGCCTCCGCGCTCCCGATACCGACCACCGAGAAGAAGTAGACCACGGTGGCATCGCGCGTCCCCAGGCCGGAGATGGTGAACGGGATCAATTCGACCAGCGTCACGATGGGCATGATCAGCACGACGAAGGCGGGATCGACCGGGATCGACAGCAGGCGCGCAACGTAGATCGCAAGCGCGAAAATGAGCGCCCAGCCGGCCAGTGTCAGCATCGCCATCACGAGGGCGCGGCGTTTGCTCTCACCGTAGTTGCGAAGCGCGTTGTAGAAGGTGTGGAAGCTGGCGCTCAGCGCCTCGCGGTGACGCTCCGGTGTCAGCAGCACGAACGCGGGCTTCAGCAATGCCCGCATGACCCCCCGACGCGTCATCATGGCTGCCACCGCCGCGATCGCGACCACGCCCACGATGAAGAGCGACGCGGACGGGATCGCGATGTACCGGTGTGAGAAGACGAGCGCACTCACGAGACCCGCCAAGAGCACGAAGCCGAGGTCCCACAAGCGGTCGACGAAGACGGTGAGGAAGCACTCTCCGAGGGGGCGGCCGGAGTCGTTGCGAAGGTAAACGGCGCGCACCGCGTCGCCCGCTTTGGCGGGTGTTACCGACGACGCGAAGAATGCGATCATCCAGACTTGGGTCGCCCGGAACAGCCCGCACGGAATGCCGACGGAGTGGGCGACGTAGCGCCAGCGCAGGCCCCTCGCGAGGGCGATGGCGCCAACCAGCACCGGCGCCCACACGAGTTGCGCCGTATTCGCATCGGCCAGCACTGCGGCGATGCGGGCGGGACCGGCCTTCTGGACCACGGCCACGAACACCGCCAGCCCGAACAAAGGCATGATCCAGGGGAGGAAGCGCTTTACCGACGATCGGCCGTTCATGGGTGAGGGGCGCGGCGGGACGGGGCTTGATTCCGTCCTACCAACACCCTTATAATACTCCAATCTTAGTGCTCGAGGAGCCTACAATCTATGAACGACAAGGTGACCATCAAGATACCCCGTCCGCTCTACAACAAGGTACAGCAACTGATCGACGAGTCGGGCTTCAACTCCCCCACCGACTTCATCGTCTACGTGTTGCGCGACGTGTTGAGCGAGCGCGGGAACCATGAGAACGACCGACTGACGCCCGACGAGCTAGCCGCCGTCAAGCAGAAGTTGCGTCGACTCGGATACCTCGACTGACCCCGTCCCTCGAAGGAGGACCGATTCATGATAACGCCGCACGGCGGGACGCTCGTCTCGCGCATCGTGCCCGCATCGGAGCGCGCGAATCAGCGCGCGAAAGCGGCCTCGCTGCCCGTATTCGAACTGAACGCGCGCGAGGCCTCGGACCTGTTGCTGATCGCCATCGGTGCCATGAGTCCGCTGGAAGGGTTCATGCACCGCGACCAGTACGAGTCGGTCCTCGACCACATGCGTTTGCCCGGCGGGCTGCCGTGGTCCTTGCCCGTGACGTTGAGTGTGTCGCGCGCGGCGCTCGGTGGTCGACGCACCCCCTTCTCGGCGTCACTCCGCTCGCCCGAAGGCGAGATACGCGGCGTGATCGATGTCGAAGAGATCTACACCCCGGACAAGACGCGCGAAGCGCGTCTCTCCTTGGGCACCGACGACGCGAAGCACCCGGGCGTGCAATACCTGCAATCGACGGGCGAGGTCTATCTCGGCGGCAAAGTCTGGTTGATCGAGCGCTCGAAGGCGGGGCCGTTCGAGTCCCACGAGCGCGACCCGAGCGAAACGCGCGCCCTCTTCGCGGACAAGAAGTGGGAGCGCGTGTGCGCGTTCCAGACCCGCAATCCCATCCACCGCGCTCACGAGTACCTCATCAAGTGCGCGCTCGAAACGGTCGACGGCTTCTTGATCCACCCCGCCATGGGAGAAACCAAGTCCGACGACGTGCCGGCCGCGGCGCGCATGGAGTGCTACCTCGCGCTGACGGAGAACTACTTTCCCGCCAGCCACGTCTCGCTGTCCGTGTTCCCGTACGCCATGCGCTACGCGGGCCCGCGCGAAGCCATCCTGCACGCGCTCTTGCGCAAGAACTACGGGTGCAGCCACTTCATCGTGGGGCGCGATCACGCGGGCGTTGGCAACTACTACGGCACCTATGACGCCCAGCGCATCTTCTCCCAGTTCGGCGCCGACGAGATCGGCATCACGCCCGTGTTCTTCGAGCATTCGTTCTATTGCAAGCGCTGCGGGGGGATGGCGTCGGAGAAGACCTGCCCGCACGGCGCCGCCGAACGCGTGGCCTTGAGCGGCACCCGGGTGCGCGAGCTCTTGGCGAGCGGCACGCCGCTCCCGGAGGAGTTCACGCGGCGCGAGGTGTCGGCCATCCTCGAGCGTCACTACGCGGGGCAACGCACGGCATGAACCGCCGCCTGGTCGTCATCGGTCTGGATTGCGTGACACCCGAGCTGCTGTTCGGGCCCTGGCTCTCCGATCTTCCCAACGTGCGCCGCTTGATGGCGGACGGGCTCTTCGGCCGCCTGCAGTCGACCATCCCGCCCATCACGGTGCCGGCCTGGATGTCGATGATGACCTCGCACGACCCGGGTACCTTGGGCGTATACGGTTTTCGCAACCGCAAGTCGCACGCCTATGACGACATGTTTACCGTCAATGCAACGCATATCTCTTCGAAAACTGTTTGGAATATTCTTTCCAAGAACCGACGGCGCTCGCTGGTGGTCGGAGTTCCGCTCACCTACCCACCCAAGCCGCTCAACGGCGCCATGGTGGGTTGCTTCTTGACGCCGGACCGCAACGCGACCTTCACCTACCCGCCGGAGCTGCAAACGCGCCTGTATACGCTCGCGGGCGGCGAGTACATGATCGACGTGAAGGACTTCCGCAACGAGCGCCGGCGCGAGACGCTGGCCCAGATCGAGGTCATGACCGAGCGGCGCTTCCGGGCCTTTCGCGCCCTTCTCAAAGAAGACGACTGGGACTTCGCGATGATGGTGGAGATGGGGCCGGATCGTATCCACCACGCCTTCTGGCGCTTCATCGATCCCGGGCATCGCCTGTACCAGCGCGGCAACGAGTTCGAAGACGTGGTACGCCGATACTACGTTGCCATGGACACCGAGATCGGTCGCACGGTCGATGCCCTGCCGTCCGATACGTCCGTCATCGTGGTCTCCGACCACGGGGCCAAGCG
The DNA here is from genome assembly GCA_022615275.1 of Candidatus Latescibacterota bacterium. Classification (GTDB taxonomy): domain Bacteria; phylum Krumholzibacteriota; class Krumholzibacteriia; order WVZY01; family JAKEHA01; genus JAKEHA01. The sequence goes on along the minus strand of JAKEHA010000083.1, from coordinate 612 downwards.
CATGGTGGGTGCGATCGCCATCAACGAGTTCCTGATGCGCGAAGGATACCTGGTGCTCAAGACCTATCCGGCCTCGCCCACGCGATTGACGGCGGACATGATCGACTGGAAAGCGACCACGGCCTGGGGCGACGGGGGCTATTACGCCCGCGTGTTTCTCAATATCGAAGGGCGCGAGCCCGACGGACGCATCGCCGCGGGCGACGTGGACCGCGTCCGCCGCGAGCTCAAGGACAAGCTGGAAGCGCTCGGCGACGCCGACGGGAACCCGATCGGCACGCGCGTGTTCTTCCCCGAGGACGTGTATCGCGAGTGTCGCGGAATTCCCCCCGACATGATCGTGTACCTGGGTAATCTCGATTGGCGCAGCGCGGGCACAGTCGGCAACGGGAGCGTGCACCTGTTCGAGAACGATACCGGACCCGACGACGCCAACCACGCGCCCGAGGGGATCTTCATATGGCACAATCGAGGCAAGCAACCCGCCGGTCCGACCGAACGCGTATCGATCTACGACGTGGCGCCCTCGATCCTCGATTTCTATTCGATCCCGGCGCCGGCCGATATGATCGGGAAGACGTTGTAGCATCCCACGACAACCAACGGGAGGAT
>JAKEHA010000082.1 GCA_022615275.1 Candidatus Latescibacterota bacterium | reverse complement strand
GAACCCCCACGAGTTGCCTCACTGGATCCTAAGTCCAGCGCGTCTGCCAGTTCCGCCACTCTCGCGCCGACAATGACGGTCCTATTCCCGTACGACGCAACGCGACCGTGCGGATGCGTCGATCTAGCTCAAATGCTGCAGCACGATATCGGTGTACCGACTCGTGCCGATCCCGCTGCTGGTCGACAGCGATCGAATCTCGCCCGACGTCAGCGCCTTGGTGATGGCACGGTCCAGGCGCGCGGCGGCCGCCTCGTGACCCAGGTAGTCGATCATCATTTGCGCGGCCGCGATGGCCGCGAGCGGGCAAATCAGTCCTTTGCCCGCGTGCTTGGGCGCCGATCCGTGAATGGGCTCGAACATGCTCACCTGGCCGGGATGTATGTTCCCCGAGGCCGCAATACCCAGCCCGCCGGAAATGGCGGCGCCCAAATCGGTAATGATGTCCCCCATCATGTTTCCGGTCACCGCCACGTCGAACCACTCCGGGTTCTTCACCATCCACATGCAGGCCGCGTCGATGAACGCGTGGTCGCGCTCGATATCGGGATACTCGCGGCCGACTTCCTCGAAGGTGCGCGTCCAGATCTCCATTGCACCGATGGCATTGACCTTGTCGATCAGCGTCAGCTTCTTGCGCTTTCCGCGCTTGCGTGTCAAGTCGAACGCGTAGCGAACGGCACGCTCGACGCCCTTGCGAGTCATGATCATCTGCTGAATGGCGACCTCGTCGGCCGTGCCCTTCTTGAAAAAGCCGCCCATGCCGATATAGAGGTCCTCGGTGTTCTCCCGCACGAAGATCATGTCGATGTGCTCCGGCTTCTTGTCCTTCAACGGACAGAGATAGTCGGCGTAGAGCTTGATCGGGCGCAGGTTGATGTACATGTCGAGCGTCCAGCGCACGCCCCCGATGATGGCGCGCTCGAGGACGCCGGTCTCGACCCGCGGGTCGCCGATGGCGCCGAGGAGGATCGCGTCCATCTGCTTGAACTCGTCGAGCACGCCCGCCGGCATGAGTTCTCCGGTCTTCAAGTAGTGCTCGGCGCCGAACGGGTACGGCACCGTATCGAATTGAATCCCGTCGATCTCGCTGACGCGCCGCATGACCCGCAGCGCCTCGTCGATCACTTCGGGCCCGACGCCGTCTCCTGGAATCACTGCAATCGTTGCCATTTCAGTCCTTCCTTCTACACCGAACCCGCGCGTCGGGTCCTGGCTCGCGTCTACACCCGCTGTATCAGCATCGCGATGCCCTGCCCGCCGCCGATGCACGCGCTCGCGATGCCGTAGGTCTTGCGCCGGCGGCCGAGTTCGAGGGCGAGGGTGAGCAGGAGTCGTGTGCCGGTCGCACCCAGCGGGTGCCCCAGGGCGATCGCGCCGCCGTTGACGTTGACCTTGTCGCGATCGAGGCCCAGGTCCTTCTCGACCGCGAGGTACTGCGCGGCGAACGCTTCGTTGATCTCGAACAAATCGATCTTCGAGAGCGCGAACCCGGTCTTCTCGAGCAGGCCCCGGATCGCGGGCGCGGGTCCGATACCCATCTCGGCCGGCTCCACGCCCACCACGTGCCAGGCGACGATCTCCGCGATCGGCGTGAGCCCGTCGCGTACGGCCGCGTCGCCGTCCGCGATCACCAGGCACGCGGCACCGTCGACCATACCGCTCGCGTTTCCGGCCGTCACCGTGCCGTCTTCGCCGAAGGCGGGCTTGAGCTTCGCGAGCCCGTCCATGGTCGCGCGCACGAAGAAATGGTCGTCTTTGTCCACCTGGGTCGACTTCGGGCCGCGCTTGATTTCGACCGGCACGATCTCTTCGGCGAACACACCGCTCGTGGCCGCCTTCTCGCCGAGGTGCGTGCTGCGCAGCGCGTACGCGTCCTGCTCTTCGCGGGGGATACCCAGGCGCTTGGCGAGCTTCTCCGCCGTCTGCGCCATCAAGAGGCCGCAGTACGAATCCTTGAGCGCCACCAGCAGCGAGTCTTCGAGCTGGCCCTGGCCCAGCTTGAAGCCCGAGCGCGCGCCGCGAATCACGTGCGGCGCCTGGCTCATATTCTCCATCCCGCCCGCGAGCACGTAGTCTTCGCCCTCGCCGACGATGTGCGCTCCGTCGATCACCGACTGGATGCCCGACCCGCACAAACGGTTGACCGTCAGCGCGGGGACTCGAATGGGGACGCCTGCTTTCAATCCCACGTGGCGCGCGCCGTAGATCGCGTCGCCGCTGGTCTGGAGGGCGTTGCCCATGACGACGTGCCCGATGCGTTCCGCCGGCACGTTGGTCTTGGCCAGCGCTCCGCGCGCCGCCGTGGCACCCAGGTCGAGCGCGGAAACGTCCTTGAGCGCCCCGCCCGGCTCGCCGTCGCCGCGCTTTCCGCCCACCCATTCCGACATCGGCGTGCGCGCGCCGCCGAGGATCACCACTCGCTTCTTCGACATTCTGCTTCCTTTCGACTACTCGTACGCCGGTATTCCCGTCAGCTCATGGCCGACGATCAAGGTGTGAATCTCGTAGGTGCCTTCGTACGTGTCGACCGTCTCGAGATTACACATGTGGCGCATCGACTGGTACTCGCCCGAGATGCCGTTGGCGCCCAGGATCGAGCGCGCCGTGCGCGCGATTTCGAGCGCCTTGCGCACGTTGTTGCGCTTCGCCATCGAGACGTGCGGGAACTTGAGCTTGCCTTCGTCCTCGAGCCGTCCCAACTGCAAACACAAGAGCTGCATCAAAGTTATGTCGGTGGCCATGTCGGCGAGCTTCTTCTGTGTCAGTTGGTAGCCGGCGATCGGCTTGGCGAACATGATGCGATCCTTCGAGTACTCGAGGGACTCGTGGAAGCACGCCATGGCGGCGCCGATGACGCCCCACGCGATCCCGTAGCGAGCCTGGTTCAGGCACATGAGCGCGCACTTCAAGCCGTTCGCCTCCGGGAGCCGGTTGGCCTTGGGGATGCGCACGTCGTCGAGGATCAATTCGGCGGTGTCACTCGCGCGCATCGAAAGCTTGTACTTCACGGGGCGCGCTTCGAAGCCCTTGCGCTCGCGCTCGACCAAGAAGCCGGTGATCTCGCCGTCCAGCTTGGCCCACACCACGGCGACGCCGGAGCCCACGCCGTTGGTGATCCACATCTTGCTCCCGTGGAGCACGTACTCGTTGCCGTCCGCGACCGCGGTGGTGCGCATGCCGCCCGGATTCGATCCGAAGTCGGCTTCGGTCAGGCCGAAGCAGCCGATCACGGTTCCCTTCGCGAGCGCGGGCAGCCACTTTTTCTTCTGTTCCTCGCTGCCGAAGGTATAGATGGGATACATCACCAATGCCGACTGCACCGACGCGAAGCTGCGCAGGCCCGAGTCGCAGCGCTCGAGCTCCTGCATCATGAGCCCGTAGGCGACATTATTGAGCCCGGCGCACTCGTATCCGTGCAACGTGGCCCCGAATACGCCCAATTCGGCCATGGGTTTCACGAGCTCGGACGGAAACGTCCCCTTCTCGTAGTGCTCCATGAACTTGGGCAACGCCATCTCTTCGACGAACGAGCGCACGGTGTCGCGCACCATCTTCTCGTCGTCGGACAGCCGCGAATCGATCGCGGCGTAATCGAATCCTGCGAATCGCTTCATCGTGTCTTTCCTTTGTCAGCTCGCGGCGTGCATCGAGGGTTCCCGACGCGAACTTCCGCAGCGAGCCATAATTTCCAATCAGGCGCGAGCGAGGACCTGAGAGCGGAGGGAAG
>JAKEHA010000361.1 GCA_022615275.1 Candidatus Latescibacterota bacterium | reverse complement strand
TGTATGCGAGCGACGACGTCGCCGGCTTCCTGTCGGCGCGCGACTCGTTGCTCTCCGACGTCAACGATTTCATTCGCGATCACCCGCACGCCGAGCAGGACCCGGATTTCGTGCGCCTGCTCAACTCGCTCTCCGCGCTCGACACGCTGGTCGTCAACCAGCCGCGCGTTCCCTTGTATTCCGCGATCGACGACAGCCTCGCGCTGGCCGCGCGTCCGTGGCCCGAGGTCGACGCCGCGGCGGCCGAGGAAGCACGCCTGTTCGCCGTCAGCGACTCGTTGTTCCCCTTCATCGATAGCCCGCGCGTCGATTTCTGGATCAGCTATTTCACCGGACCCGGCCGCGAGCGCTTCGAGCGCGCGATGTACCGCATGGAAACGCACCGGCCCACGGTCGAAGCCATCCTGGCCGAGAAGGGCCTGCCGCACGAGCTCATTTGCATCGCGTTCATCGAGAGCGGATTCGCCATGAAGGCGGTCTCGAGCGCGCGCGCGGTGGGACCGTGGCAGTTCATCAATGGCACCGCGCGCCGTTACAACCTGCGCGTGAATTGGTGGTTCGACGAGCGCTGCGACATCGTCGCGTCGACCTATGCGGCCGCCAACTACCTCACCGACTTGTATGGGATTTGGGGCGACTGGTTCCTCGCCTTCGCCGCGTACAACTGCGGCGAGTACCGCGTGGCGCGCCAGGTTGCGCGCCAGAAGACCGCGAACTTCTGGCAGCTCGATCTCCCGCTGCAAACCGAGCGCTACGTCCCCAAGTTCCTGGCCGCGCTCTACATCATGCGCAACCCCGAGAAGTACGGATTCACCATTCCGACCGTCGAGCCCAATCGCTTCGACTTGGTCACGGTCAGCGTGCCGACCGACCTCGACGTGATCGCGCGCTCGGCCGGTACCTCCACCGAAGTCATCCGCGACATGAATCCCCAGCTCAAGCGCGGCGCCACCCCTCCTATGATGGAGGTGCACGTCAAGGTCCCGCAGGGTGCGGGCGATGCGTGCATGGCCGCGCTCGCGAACCTGCCGCCGTCGGAGCGGGTGGCGTGGACCGAGCACAAGGTCAAGAAGGGCGAAACGCTCTCGCACATCGCCGGCAAGTACGGCACGTCGGTGGACGCCTTGCGCGACACCAACAATCTCAAGCGGTCGAGCGTGCTGCGCATCGGGCAGATCGTCGTGGTCCCGGTGCCGGGCGGAAGCTACGCGGAAGCGGCCAGCTCCAAACCCACGTACATGAATCCGCGCTCGTCGGGTGTCGACCGCCAGGCGCTCGAGCGCTACGCGCAGCGCGCCGCCGCCGTGCCCTCGGGCAACAAGGTGATCTATCGGGTCAAGAGCGGCGATACGCTGAGCGAGATCGCCGAGCGTTTCGGCACCAGCGTGTCGCGCATTCGTTCGTGGAACAACTTGAGCCGCCGGCGCCACATCTACTCGGGCCAGCGGCTCGCGATCTACACCAACCGGAGTGCCCCGGCCGAGGTCGCCTCCCCGGCGGCGGGGCCGGCGCCGCCGCCCAGCGGCGACGTCACCAAGCTCACGCACGTCGTGACGCGCGGCGAGTCGCTGTTCTCGATCAGCCGCCAGTACAACGTCGGCATCCAGGCCCTCATGGCGTGGAACAACCGTGGGAGTTCGATGATCAAGGCGGGCGAGAGGCTCGTCATCTACAAGCCGGCGACCGGTGCGACCGAGGACGGCGCGCGGTAGGCGCGCAGCAATCCCTTAGAAGCTGGCGAGCAGCGACACGCGGTGCGTGGAATCGAACGCGTCGTGGTGCAGGTACGCGTAGTCGAGGCCGAACACGCCGAAATAGAGCCCCGCTCCCGCGGTGGGATTCTCCGCGTCGAGCCCTCCGCGCAGCATCACCTTCTCCTGGAAGCTCAACTCCAGACCCAACCGCAGGTCGGCGCTGACCGTCTCGCTCCAGAATTGCGACGCGATCTGGCGATCGTCGAAGAAGAAGTCGGCGTCCACGGCGAGCAGCACGGAGCCGTTCAGCGACTCGGAGTCGATGCGGTATGCGCTCCCCAGCTTGAGTGAGGGCACGATGAACTCGTTGGTGCCCGTGCTCCAACTGATGTAGGTGCCGGTGGCGTCCGCGAGCTTGGCGCCCACCGCGAGGTTTTCGGTCAAGAAGCCGCGGCGCAAGAATCCCAGGTCGATGCCGATCCCCATGCTCGACTCGCCCGCGATGAAATCCTGGTAGATCAACTTGAGGGTTCCGCCCACCGAGCCCGCGCTCGTCTCCAGCGCGAACGTCCCCAGACCCGCGAAGCTGTTGTTGGATTCTCTCGGGATCGCGTCGTAGTCCACGACGTTCCCGTTCTCGTCGACCAGATAGTCGATTTGGCCGTCGCTGTCGTCGTCGACGGAACGATACTGGCTCGTGAGCAGCTGGTCGGGATCGCCCAGGTGGATGAGCGCGAAGCCGAACGCGGGCTTGCGCGCCTCGTCGAGCAGCCCGCTCGGGTGCACGTACGACGCGAAGTTGTAGTTGAGCAAGTCGCCGAACTGCTCGGCGTGCATCGCGAGAATCTGCCGCTTCTCCATCCCCGCGATGCCGGCCGGGTTCCAGAACACGGCGGAGGCGTCGGCCGCGACGGCCGCGAAGGCGCCCCCCATTCCCAGCGCGCGCGCCCCCCCGCCCGGGGCCATGAACTCCCCCGCCAGCTTGGTGGCGTGGACCGGAGCCGCGATGAACAATCCCAATGCACACAGACCGACGGTGCGAACTTGCATACGAATCCTCTGGCCGAAATTGCGGCGCGTTTTGGCACCCCATGCTACATATACTCGCGCGCGGCG
>JAKEHA010000081.1 GCA_022615275.1 Candidatus Latescibacterota bacterium | reverse complement strand
CGGCGCCAGCACAGGTTGCATTGCGGACTTGCACCGTCGCGGGACGTCCATTACCATGTTCGCGGCAATGGAGTCTGCCGTCTCGCTGCGCGAGAAAACCGCCCGATTCCGTTCGTGCTGATGACTCCTATCGATGCGAATACTTCGGTAGGAGACCAAGTGGCAACATATCTCTGGATTGCGATTGGTGGCGCGTTGGGCGGTATCGCCCGCTACTGGATTTCCGGGCTTGTCGCGCGCCAGTTTGGCGAAACGTTCCCATGGGGCACTCTGATCGTCAACGTCACCGGGTCGCTCGCTATCGGCTTCTTCGCGACGTCCACGGGTCCCGATGGACGTTGGCTCGTGGGGACGCAGGGCCGTATCTTCTTCATAATCGGACTGTTCGGCGGATATACCACGTTCTCCTCCTTTAGTCTTCAGACCCTCAACCTCATCCGCGACGGCGAATGGCTGTACGCAACCGTCAACGCCGTGTTGTCGGTCGTGTTGTGTCTCGCGAGCGTCTGGTTGGGTCACGTGTTGGCGTTGAGTCTGAACCCGACGAGAGGTATTTGACATGAACATCCCTCGCGATGCCGTGTTATTACGCATCTTCATTGGTGAAAGCGATCGTTGGCATCACCAACCCCTATACGAGGCAATTGTGCTAAAGGCTCGTGAGATGCACCTGGGGGGTGCCACTGTGCTACGCGGATCGATGGGTTTCGGGAAGTCGAGTCGTCTTCACACGGCCAAGATCCTCCGACTTTCGATGGACCTCCCCATCGTTATCGAGATCGTCGACAGCGAAGAGAAGATACAGAGCTTTCTTCCCGTGCTCGATTCCATGATGGGCGGTGGGTTGCTCACGATGGAAAAGGTGAGGGTCATTCAGTACCGCGGTGCCGAGCCAGGGCCCGCCGATTAGGTTCGTCAGCGTACGTCGTAGGCTCCGTCGTCCTTCCCCTGCAGGTACTTGTCGAACCACGCGACGATGTGCCGGAGGCGCTCGATGCGGTGCGACGGCTTCCCCGAGCGCGACAGCTCGTGCGTCTCATCCGGGAAGCGCGCCATCACGACCGGAATCTCGAGGTACTTGAGCGCGCGAAACATCTGCTCGCCGCCGTTGCCGGGTGGGCTCGCCGGGTCGAAGCCCGGTGGTTTTTGAATCCACCCATGGATCTTCTTCCCCGGTTTGCCGTCTTTCTCGATTGCGCGCACGAACGCGATCGTCTTGCCGTCCGGCGACCAGCGTGGGGAGGCGTCGAAGGGCCCCGACGTGAAGGGCCGCGCCTCCGCGCCCCCGTTGGTGGGCACGACGAAGTGCGAGGTCTCGTAGCGGTCCTTGTCCTCGTTGACGACCACGCGCACGAAGACGACCTGCGTCCCGTCGGACGACACCTGCGCGTCGCCGATCCATTTGAATTCGAGTATGTCTTGTTCGGTGATAGGCCGCCGGTCGGCGGCATCGCTCGCGACTGCGGCGATCAGGAGAAGAAACATCGACAGGGCGGCGCCGAGGGGTCGTATCACTCTCATGGTATGGATTCCTTGCGCAAGGGGTGTTCCACTCACGATCCGGTCGTGGACACGACGTTGCTCGGCTGCGTGCGCGAAAGTTCGGAAAGCAGGTTTCCCGCCCATCGATAGATGTTGTTGGCCTCGATCTGCGCGTTCATTCGTTGCATGCGCGCGAAGCGCTCCGTCGCGGGCATCTCGATGCCCCGACGAATCGCCTCGGCGAATTGCTCGATATCGTACGGATTGACGATCAACGCGTCGACGAGCTCGCGCGATGCGCCCGCGAACTCGGAAAGAACCAACACGCCCGAACCACCTGCCTGGGCGGCGACGTATTCCTTGGCCACCAAGTTCATCCCGTCGTGCAGCGAGCTGACGATGCACATCGGCGCCATGTGCAAATATGTGTACACGGTGTCGGCGTCGTGGTGTCCGATCAAGAACCGGATGGGCTTCCAACGATCCGTCTGGTACTTCCAATTGATCTCGTCCGCGAGCGCTTCGAGGTGATCCAAATACTCGCGGTAGCGCGGGATGTGGGTGCGCGAGGGAGCGCCGAGCTGGACCAGGGTGAATCGTCCCCGATATTGTGGATACAGCTGTAGCAGTCGCTCGCAGGCGCGGAACCGCTCCGGGAGCCCCTTGGTGTAGTCGATACGATCGACGCCGACCGCGATGAAGGCATCGCCCAGTTGGTGCTGCTCGCGAACGGCAGCGATCTGCCCGGCCAGCTCTTGGTCTCGGGGCACGTTGCGCTCGACCCAGGGCTGCACGCTGATCGGGAAGGGTCGCACCGCGGTACGGCTTCCGCGCAGCTCCACGGCGAAGTGGTCCCGGTCGACACGCGATTCGATCGTGCGATCCACGGTGTCGAGGAAGTTGTTCCCGTACTGTTGCAGATGAAACCCCACCAAGTCGGCGCCCAGCATACCATCCAGAATCTCGACCGCCCACGGGCAGATACGAAACGCCTCCGGATTGGGCCAGGGCACGTGCCAGAACAGCCCGACGCGGAGGTCCGGCCGCGTACTCTTGAGCATACGAGGTAACAGCGCGAGGTGATAGTCTTGAACCAGAATCACGGCCCCGCTCGCGCCCGCTTCCTCGAGAACGGTGTCCGCGAAGCGTCGATTCACTCGAACGTACTGTTCCCAATCCTCCACGCGGAATATCGGGCGCTCGTGCGCGAGGTGGCACAACGGCCATAGGCCTTCGTTCGCCAATCCATAGTAGTAGCCTTGCTCCTCCTCCCGCGTCAGCCACACGCGCCGCAACGTGTAGCGCGGGTCTCCCGGGGGCACCGTGAGCCGGCCCGCGGCATCGGCCGTCTCGCGGTCGGCCTCGCCGGCCCCGTGCGCGATCCACAAGCCCCCGCACGCTTCCAACACCGGATCGAGCGCGGTCACGAGTCCTCCCGCCGGGACCATCAGGCGCGGCTTGCCGTCCTGGCGCCGGTGCATGTACGGCTCGCGGTTACTCACCACGATCAACTGGTTCGCTTCTCCCAGCGATGCGATCGCGTGCGCGCGCAGACGATCGCGCGTCCACACTTGCTCGACGTGCACGGCCGCTTCCGACAGCGCGCGACCCGTCGAGCGCGCGGCTCGGAAGGACGCCGCCAGCCGGTCCGACTCGCTCCTGAGTTGTCCGGTCGGAAGGCCCGGAGGCGCTTCCGCGACGTTGTCCACCCGCAGCCGCCGCATCCAATCGGCCAGCTTGGAAAGCGGCCGTTCGTACGCCAGCCACGTGCTCCCCACCACGAGCGCAATCGCGAGCAGTGTCTCGATTAGGATCCAGAATGCGTACTGCGAGAAACGCGCCGTGGCACGATCGTCGAGATACGAGACGTCGTGCACGACGACCAACGCTCCCGCCGGCGTTCCCGCCGGCGGCACCGGTTTCGCCAGGATGTGGATGCGCGCGCCCGCCGCTCGCGTTACGCGCACGAGCTCTTGTTGCGATAGCATTGCCGCGCGTGACGCATCCTCGGTCTCCCGCGCGAAGTCGAACATCGCCGTGCCCGCGCCGACCATTCTGCCGTCGGCCCGAAACACTGCGTAACCGAGCAAGCGACGATAACCCTCCAGGCGGCCCTCCAGCGACTCCCGGGCTTCCTCCTCCGGGAGCTCGAGCGCTTGCGACACGCGCGCCGACAGCTGCTGCGCCAGCGCGTACGAGCGGCTGGTCACGTCCTCGAGATCGATGCGGCGCTCGTGCTGCACCTGTTGCCAAGCGAACAAGCCCGTCGCGTTGCCCAGCACCGCGGCCACGAACAGCCCCAGCCGGAACGAACGCGCTAACGGGCGCCTTCTGCGTTCGAGCGTCGGTGGAGAGGACATCAGAACGCCTCCTCCCAGCTCTTACTCAAGCGGACGGCGGAATTGATGAGACCGACCATGCTGTAGGTCTGCGGGAAGTTGCCCCATAGCTGCTTCGTCTGCGGGTCGATGTCTTCGGACAAGAGGCCCAGGTGATTGCGGCCCGCCAGGAGGTTCTCGAACAGGGCGCGCGCTTCGTCCTTGCGGCCCAGCGCCGCCAGCGCGTCGATGTACCAGAAGGTGCACACGACGAACGCGCTCTGCGGTTCCCCGAAGTCGTCGGGACCAACGTAGCGATACACGAAGTCGCCCTTTCGGAGGCGCTTTTCGACGGCGGCCACCGTACCCGCGAATCGGGGGTCATCCGCGGAAAGAAAATCGACCTCGTGCAGCAGCAGCAAACTGCCGTCGAGATCCTTTCCCTCGAAGGATTCCACGAAGCTGCCGAGCTTGGCGTTCCACGCCCGTGTCTCGATCACACCGCGGATGCCATCGGCGCGACCGCGCCAGTAGCCCGCCCTCTCGTGAAGACCAAGGCGCGTCGCGATGCGCGCCAGGCGGTCGCACGCCACCCAGCACATCACGGCCGAGAACGTGTGCACCTTCGCGTTCGAGCGGAACTCCCAGATACCGTCGTCGGGTTGATCGTGCGCGCGCACGGCGGCCTCGCCGAGCGGCTCGAGGCGATTGAACAGCGTGGCGTTACCCGGAAGCGCGAGCCTCTCGTCGAAGAAGACGTGCGTCGCGGATAGCACCGCCGAACCATAGACGTCGTTCTGGCGCTGCGCGAACGCGGCGTTGCCGACGCGCACGGGCCCCATGCCCTGGAAACCCGGGAGGTGCTCGACCAGCGTCTCTTCGAGCGCCGTCCTGCCGGTGATGCCGTAGACCGGTTGCATTCGCCACTCGGGAGTAGTCGCGGCGATGTTCACGATGTACCCGAGGTAACGCTCCATCGTGCTGGTTGCGCTCAAGCGGTTGAGAGCCGAAATCACGAAATAACTGTCGCGCAACCAACAGTACCGGTAGTCCCAGTTGCGACCGCTGTTTGGAAACTCCGGGATCGACGTGGTCATCGCCGCCACGATGGCTCCGGTGTCGTCGTAGGCGCTCAATTTGAGCGTGATGGCGGCACGAATCACCGCTTCCTGCCACTCGAACGGGATGCCGAGGAAGCGGACCCAATGGAGCCAGTACAGCTTGGTCTCCTCGAAGAATCGATTCCCGACTTCGCCCACCGATTCCGTGACGGTCTCGTCCGGACCCAGTATGAACGTTGCGTCGCGATCGAGGACGAAAGACGTCTGTTCGAGCACCGCCGTCACCGAAACGTCGGTGGTCAGACGAAGAATGAACTCCGGCGTGATGTAGCGTATGTGGTTGCTACCGAAGGTCCGGGTGGGGGTCTCGTGGCCGTAGCCGTAGCGAGGATCCAAGCGCACGCGCACGACGGGGCTGCCGCCGACGCGGCGCACGCGCCGGATGAACATGGCCGGATAGAACATCCTCCCGTGCTGGCGGAAGCGAGGCGAAAAGTCCGTTATCTCGACGGCTCCGCGGTTTCCGTCGTGGAGAGTGGTGACGAGGATGGCCGTGTTGCGAAGGTATCGCTGCTCCGAGCGCACCATGTTCAGGACCTCGATCTCGAACACGCCGCGCCCCTCATCGGACTGGCACAGCAAAGCGCAGAACACGGGATCGCCGTCGAAGCGCGGCAGGCACGACCACACGAATCGGCCGCGCGCGTCGATGAGCGCGCTCACGCTGCAGTTGCCGATCATGCCCAAGTCGAGGTTGCGAGCGGGCGTGGCCGACATGCGTCAATCCTCCGCTTTCGCGGCATCGTGCCAGCGGCGCAGGAACTCGATCAATTCCCCGGGCGGCGTGATCCACACCCCGGCCGCGGTGGTCCGCAGTTGCGGTGCGACCAACACCGCGGCGCCATGCGCCGGCATCGCTTCGAACGCGTCCTCGTCGGTTCGGTCGTCGCCGAGGTAAGCGATCGCGGCATCGTCGCCCAACTCCGCGGCCAGCGCACGCACGACGTCTCCCTTGTTGCGCCCGGCGGCGCGCAGCTCGATGCCGCCGTCGAAGTCGTGCCACTCGATTGCGCCCGAACTCGCGACCGTCGTCCACTTCGCGGCGACGGCGTCGTGAACCGTCGCCGCGGTCGACACGGGCAGGCCGCGCCAGTGAAACGCGATGCCGGCCGGCTTGCGTTCGACGCGCCCCCCGAGCGACTCGATTTCCTCGGTCCAGTCGTCGACCTCGACCAGTTTTTCGATGACGCGGGGTTCGAGGCGCGCGCTCTCGTACTCGTCGCCGTTTCGAATTCGCTCCCAACCGTGCGAACCCCACAACTCGGGGCGCCGTTTGAGCCGGATCAGCGGCACGAGGTCCTTGGTCCAGCGACCGCTGACGATGACCACGCGCGTGTGGCCGGCGTCCATGATGGCATCGAGGATGGGAATGACTCCCGGATACGGGACGGCCTCGGCGGGCTGGACGCGAAACGGCGCCAGGGTTCCGTCGTAGTCGAGCATCAACACGCGCGTGTCGCTGGATTCCACACGCGCGAAGAACCTTTCGAGATCGAATGATGGACGCAGCGCTTGCATGTAGTACTCCGTGCCGCAACGGGCCGTGAAGCGAATGCGTCGATAAGCGCTCCCTCTGGAACGAACCTAGGCCAGAACACGAGGCGCAGGCAAGGGCAAATGAGAATGGACTCCGAGCGTTCTCACTGGGCGGGCGCGCCTGCAGGGTCGATTTGAGCCTTGCGGCGGGCGAGAGTGATGACGAGCGCGTTGCCGGCGATCCACATTCCCGTCGCGACGACGGGGACGACGTCCTCGTACGTCGCGCGCGTCGAACCCGAAAAGACGCCTTGTACGTGCTCCCACGGCGACAAGGGCGGGAACCACCGGCGTAGAACCGGCTGCACGATGAGAAACACGAACGCGTTGTACGCAATCGTCCCGAGCACGAGCCGGTACGATTGCGCGAGCCACGGCCACAGGAGCGCTCGTTTGCGAAGCGCCTTGAGCCCCCGGATGGACGCCACCGCCAGCGCGCCCACGGCGACCAGGAGTGCCGCCAACGCGCGAACACCGATCCGCTTTGCGACGCGAAGGAACTCCACGATCATGCTCCGTACGATTTCCGGCGAGGGCGCCTCGCGCCCGTCGCGACCTCGATGCACCGGGTTACCGGTGACACAGGAGCAATAACCGCGCCTCCTTACCGCCTGATGAAGGTCCCGTTGCGAAGCTCGGCGTACGCCTGGCGCAGCTCTTCCGGAGTGTTCATGACGATGGGCCCCTGCCATGCTACCGGTTCTTCGAGCGGTTTCCCCGAAACTAGCAGGAATCGTATGCCCTCCGGCCCCGCCTGCACAGCGACCTCGTCGCCGGCGTCGAACAGGACCAGCGAGCGGTTGCCGACCGCGTCGCGGATTTCTTCGCCTTTGGGGCCGATGCGATCGGTGGCGACCGCTTGCGGCCGCGAGGCGTCGCGGAAGCTGCCGGATCCTTCGAACACGTAGGCGAACGCGTGGCGCGTCGTCTCGACCGGGAGCGTCTTGCGCTTGCCCGACGGCACGAACACGTCGAGGTAGCGCGGGTCGGCGGCGATGCCTTCGACCGGGCCGCGCTTGCCCCAGAAATCGCCCACCACGATGCGCACGATGGTGCCGTCGTCGTCGGTGATCTCGGGGATGTCGTGTGCCGACACGTCCTGGTAGCGCGGCTTCGTCATCTTCAAGGAGCGCGGGAGATTGGCCCACAGTTGAAAACCGTGCATGCGTCCGGTGGCGTCGCCCTGCGGCATCTCTTGATGAAGAATGCCGCTGCCCGCGGTCATCCATTGCACGTCCCCGGCGCCGAGTGAACCACGATTGCCCAGGCTGTCGCCGTGCGTGACTTCGCCCGCGAGCACGTACGTGATCGTCTCGATCCCGCGGTGCGGGTGCCAGGGAAAGCCGGCCAGGTAGTCGCTCGGGTTCTCGTTGCGAAAATCGTCGAACAACAGAAACGGGTCGAACTCGTCCGTGTTGCCGAAGCCAAACGCGCGCCGGAGCTTGACCCCGGCGCCTTCCATGGTCAGCTGCGATTGCGTGATCTGCTTGACTGCACGTATCGACATGGTCTCACTTCGCTTTCGGTTTGCGCGTGAATTGCGGAATCGTTTCTCCTCGAGCCGACAGCTCGATCAACTGTTGCAGGCGCTTGAGCCGCGTCGCCTCCTGCTTGGCACTCACGACCCACCAATTGGCGGTCCGGCGATACGACGCCGACTGGGCCTGGTAGAACGCCCACGCTTTCTTGTGGCGCTCGAGCCGCGATTGGTACGGATCGTCGAGCGTTTCCTTACGGTGCTCGAAGGAGTAGATCCCGGAGCGGTTCTCGCGACGCGCCTCGAACGCCCTCAAGCCGGCCGCTTGCATGCGGCCCTCCGCGATCAACTCTTGGGCGCGCTTCGTGTTGAGGCTGCTCCACGTGCTCGTCGTCTTGCGCGGCGTGAAGCGGTTGGTGTAGCTCTCCTCGTCGACCTTCTTGCGAATCCCGTCGATCCAGCCGAAGCACAGGGCCTCGTCGACCGACTCCGGCCACGTGAGGCCGCCTTTGCCGGTCTCTTTCTTGTAGTAGCCCACCCATAGCTCGCGCTCGGTGGCGTGGTTGTTCGCGAGCCACTTGCGAAACTCGGTGGCGGACTTGAAGTGCCGGACTTTCATCGTGCGACAGAAAGACCGTCGGCCCAGAAACGCCACGGGCGCGCGGCCCAATAGGAGCCCGCGTACTCCACGCCGATGCGCGGCCCGGTGTTGATACGCCGCGCGGGAATGCGCACGCCGCGGTCCTCCAGCCACAACTCCTTCGACCCGACGACGTCGACGCCGTCCAGGCGCTTGTCGATGTGGAGCGCGCGCGTCACGCGGCCCGGTCCGATCACCGCCTCGGGTTCGTCGCCGTCTACGATCAAGACGGCGCGGATCAACACGCCTTCGGGCTTGCCTGCACCCGCGGTGCTGAAGTTCAAGAGCCAGTGCATCCCGTAGACGAGATAGACGTAGGCGGTGCCACCGTCGCGGTACAACGGCTCGACGCGCGCGGTGCGCCGTCCCCCGAAGGCGTGCGACGCGGCGTCGCGCGGCCCCTTGTACGCCTCGGTCTCGGTGATCATGGCCGTGAT
>JAKEHA010000011.1 GCA_022615275.1 Candidatus Latescibacterota bacterium | reverse complement strand
GCCCTGCCCCAGTCGCCGCAGATATTCAAGCAGATCCTCATGTGCTCGGGCGTGGAGCGCTACTTCCAGTTCGCCCGCGCCTTCCGCGACGAGGACCTGCGCTCCGACCGCCAGCCCGAGCACACCCAGATCGACATCGAGATGAGCTTCGTCGAGGAAAAAGACGTGTTCGCTCTGGTGGAAGCGATGATGGCGGAGGTATTCCGCGCCACGCGCGGCATCATGCTTGCGACACCGTTTCGCGTGATGTCGTACGCGCAGGCGATGGACCGCTTCGGGAGCGACAAGCCCGACCTGCGTTTCGGGATGGAGCTGCGCACGCTGTCCGAGTCCTTCGCGGGCACGGGATTTCGCGTGGTGAAGCAGGCGCTGGAAGGCGGCGGCGCGGTGCGCTGCTTCGTGGTCGAGGAGGGCGAGCGCGTGCCGAAACGCGACGTCGACGAGTTGGAGGGAATCGCGAAGGCGGCCGGCGCCGGCGGGCTCTTGAGCCTGCGCCGCGTCGAGGGACGCCTGCAGGGGGTCGCTGCCAAGTTCCTGGGCGAAACGGTCGAGAAGCGCGTGATCGAAGCCGCCGGCATGCGCGAAGGCAGCCTGCTCCTCGCGCTGGTCGGGAAGGCACCCGAGATCTCCGCCATTCTGGGCAGGTTGCGCGCCGAGGTCGGACACCGCTTGGGGCTCGACCGCGCCCCGGGCTACGAGATGCTCTGGATCAACGAGTTCCCGTTGTTCGAGCGTGACCCCGACACCGGCGGCTACGCGCCGTGCCATCACTTGTTCTCGATGCCGTTCGAGGAAGACATCCAGTACCTGGAAAGCGACCCCTTGCGCGTGCGCGCGCACCTCTACGACTTGGTGTGCAACGGCACCGAGCTCGCGTCGGGGAGCATTCGCATCCACAACCGCGCGCTCCAGGAGCGCGTGATGGCGGTCACGGGCATTTCCAAGGAAGACGCGGCGCGCCGGTTCGGGTTCCTCCTGAACGCGTTCGAGTTCGGGGCGCCCCCGCACGGCGGCATCGCGCCCGGCGTGGACCGGCTGATCATGACGCTGGTGGGGGCACCATCGATCCGCGACGTGATCGCGTTTC
Source organism: Candidatus Latescibacterota bacterium (assembly GCA_022615275.1). Lineage (GTDB taxonomy): Bacteria > Krumholzibacteriota > Krumholzibacteriia > WVZY01 > JAKEHA01 > JAKEHA01. The sequence continues at coordinate 3,317 of JAKEHA010000011.1, read as the reverse complement.
CGAAGACCCAGAAGGCGGCGTCCCTCATGGACGACGCGCCCTCACCGGTCGACCCGGTGCTGCTTCGCGACCTCCACATCGAGATCAAGAAGCCGAAGGGCCACGAGTAGGGTGGGGGACCCTTCTCCCTCTTGACAGCTCCCGGCGAGGCTGGTAGCGTACGGGCGTTATCTCGTTCTCCTAACCCCCACATATGAAAGGAGTCCTGGGCGTGCGAAAGCTTCTTCGCGCGTGGCTCGTCGTAGTCGCGCTCACCGTGTCCGCGGCCACCTTCGGGTGCGGCACCGCGCCGACGTGCAACGTGTCGCCCGTGGAAATCGAGGAACTCCGGGAGGACATCGCGGTGGTCAACAAGAACCTCGCGACGGCGCGCGAGCGCGCGGACAACTTGGAGAAGGAGCTGGCGGCCAAGCAGGCCGACCGCGACGCCAAGAAGGACAGACCCGCCGAGCTGCGTGCGCGCCTCGAGGCGCTGCGCAAAGGGAGCGGCCGCGTCGACAAGACCAAGACCACGGACACCAAGACCGCGCCCAAGACCGGCGGCGCGAAGGAGCAGTCGTAGGTGAAGCAGCGCGCGTGGCTGTGGGCGCTCGTCGCGGTCGTGTTCGCGGCGGGCTGCGGCGGCAGCAAGGTTCGTAAGGTCGACGTGTCGGCCGGCGAGTACTACTCCGAAGAGGATTTCGCGATGCTCTCGAACTCGGAGAAGTCCGCGTACTGCTCGGCCCTCGAGGCCGAGCGGAATCGTCTGCAGACCGAGTTCACGCTGGCGCAGGAAGACTTGGTTGCGACCCGGCGGCAAATCGAGGCCACGCGCAACCAGATCACTCCGGTGGAGAAGGAGATCCTGCGGCTCGAGTCCGACATTCGGACGCTGACGGGGCAAATCGCCGCACTCGAGCGGCTGCCGCGCGAGTACACGGTCAGGGAAGGCGATTGTCTCTCGATCATCGCCGACCGCGACGACATCTATTCGGCCGCCAGCAAGTGGCCGCGCATCTACCGCGCCAACTTGGACAAGATAGAAGACCCGGTCTGGATCTATCCGAACATGGTACTGACCATCCCCCGCGAGCTGCCGACCGAGCACCGAGTGGCACCGTTTGAGACCCTCGAGATCATCGCCGGGTACTGGGAAGTCTACGGCGACCCCACCCAGTGGACCCGCCTGTACGAGGCGAATAAGGATAAAGTCAGCGATCCCTTCAACTTAGAGCCTGACATCGTCCTCACGATCCCGCGCTAACTGCTTGGCGCGGGCCCTCCATCTGGCCTATTATCATTAGCGAACCGTCCGCCTAGACTCGCCTAGCATTTGGGAGGTGCGAATCGTTTGAAGACCCATCGGAGGGTGCTGTCCTTCTCGGGCGTCGACCCTCTCAAGCTCTTCGGCCCGCGCGACGGCCATCTGGCCGTCGTCGACCGGCGCTTCCCGGGCGCAGTGGTCGTGCGCGGCGACGACATCATCCTGAGCGGCACCCACGAACAAATCGAACGGTTGACGGGCTTCTTCCGCGAGATCATCGACATTGCCCGGCGCGGCCGCGCCCTCTCGGAGCAGGACATCAATTACATCCTCGACAAGAGCAACGGCGGCGCTGCCGCCGCGCCGGTGGTGGCACCCTCGCGGGAGTACGCGGCTCTCGAGGACGACGTGATCGTATCGACCCGGCGCGGGGCGCACATCGCGCCGCGCACGCCCGGGCAGAAGCGCTACCTCGACGCCATGCGCTCCTACGATATCGTCTTCGGCATCGGTCCGGCCGGAACCGGGAAGACGTTCCTCGCGGTGGCGGCCGCCGTGGCGGCGCTGCGCATGGACGCGGTCGAGCGCATCTTCCTCGTGCGTCCGGTGGTCGAGGCGGGCGAGAGCCTCGGTTTCCTGCCGGGCGACTTCCAAGCCAAGCTCGACCCCTACGTCCGCCCCGTGGTCGACGCGCTCTCGGAGATGCTGGGACACGATCGCACCGCGAAGCTGATGGAGAACGGCACCATCGAGATCGCACCGCTCGCGTACATGCGCGGGCGCACGCTCAATGACGCCTACGTCATCCTCGACGAAGCCCAGAACACGACCGAGATGCAGATGAAGATGTTCCTCACGCGCTTGGGCCGCAACGCCAAGGCCATCGTCAACGGAGACGTGACGCAGATCGACCTCGACCCCCCGTCGCGTTCGGGCCTCCTGGCCGCGCAGCGCATCTTGAGCGACGTCGAGGGGATCGCGTTCGTTCAACTGACGCAAGACGACGTCGTTCGTCATCGTCTGGTCCAGCGCATTATCAACGCCTTCGACGCGCGCGACCGCCAGGTCGCGGACGCGAAGGAAAACGCGCCCGCCGACACGGGGGGCACGGAGCGATGATTCCCGGCGTTCGCAACCTGTTCCGCCCTCGGAAGCGACGGGAGCGCGCGCCTTCGTCGGGGCGCTCGGTGTGGCGCGTGCCCCTGGCCCTCGCCTTCGTCGCGGCCACGGTGGCGCTGTTACCGCCGATTCGCGGTCCGGTCGATCCCGTGTATCGCGAAGGGCACGTCGCCGACCGCGACATTGCGGCTCCCTTCGCGCTGCGCGTCCCCCTCTCCGGCGACGACCTGCGCGTGGCCCGCGCGCGCGCGTCGCTCGCAGTACCGCCGGTCTATCGGCGCGAGCGCAAGGTCGAGCGCGAACTCACGCGCGACCTTTCCGCGTTGCTCGATTCGGTGGCGACCATCGTGTACGCGCGCGCTGCGAGCGAAGAGGAACGCGTCGCGCGCGCGGCCCAGTGGCTGCCCGGCGTTTCGCGCGACGTATTGCGCGCGGCGCTGGAGCCCGAAGGGTTCGGTGCCTTGCACGCGGCCGCGCGCGACTACCAGCGCGCCGTGTTCGCGCGCGGGCTCATCGACAACGCGTCCGTGCTGCGGCGCAACGGCTACCGCGAGATCGTGGTCGCGGACGACACCTTCGGGCAGAAGCGCGACGTGGCGGGGCTGCTCGACCAGTCGCGCGTCGACGACGCGATTCGCGCCGAGGCGGCCGCGCGCTTCGGCCCGGACAAGGCGCGCGCGCAGCTGTTCGTCGAACTGGTGCGCGGCCACGCGCTGCCCAATCTGTCCTTCGACGGACGCGAGACCACCAAGCGCCGCGAGTCGGCGGCGGCGTCGGTGAAAGGCTATTTCGAAGTGGCCAAGGGCGAACGCATCGTGGGGCGGCACGAGCGCGTCTCGCGCGAGCAAGAGACGATCTTGCGGGCGCTCGAGGAAGCGCGCGCGGCCCAGAGTCCCGAGCGCGCGCCGCTCGCGGGGGCGCGCGCGTACGCGTCGGAGTCGCTGCGCGTGCTGCT
>JAKEHA010000360.1 GCA_022615275.1 Candidatus Latescibacterota bacterium | reverse complement strand
CGAGGTGTTCGCGATCACACCGGATCTGGTCGACGTCCTCCGCGAACGGACGGGCGAAGATGCGTCCGGGTTCCCGCGGCGCTACGTCTCGCGCGCGCAGACGCTCTTCCCTTTGCTCTACGACGACCGGAGCATCTTGATCGCCGTCCGCCACTTCGACCCGCTCAAGGGGGCCAGCGGAGCGCGGTTCGGCCTCGAGTCGATCTCGGGAGCGGGCCCGACGCTCGCACGCACCGAAAGACTGTTCGCGTCGCCCTCGGCACGGGCGCTCGAGCTCGGAGGCGTCGCGGCCGTCGTTTCGAGCGGGCCGCGGCCGGAGGGCTCGGCGGCCACCGACCCGCCCCCTCTGGAGGTCACGGCTTTCCCGGGACTGCCGCGGGCCATTCTCGTTCCGGAGTCGGTCGTGGTTCCCCCGGAGAACGCGGTCGAGGTCGCGCTCTCGCCGAAGATCGATCCTCTTCGAACCGTGGTGCTCGAAGACGGAGAGCCGCGGCCGGCCGACCCGGCGTGGAACGACCGCGAGGCTCTCGTGCGGGGCCTCGCGTACCGGCCCGGCCGCGTGGCGCTCGAGGCGCGCCTGCCGGCGCCCGGCTTTCTCGTCGTGTTCAACGCGTTCGAATCCGGCTGGCGCGCCGAGGTCGACGGTGCGGCCGCGCCCGTCGAACGCGCGAATGCCGCGTTCCAGGCCATGCGCCTGGAATCGGGGACTCACCGGATCGAGCTGACCTATCGGCCGCCCGGCCTCGGCGAAGGACTTCTGCTGGGAGTCGCCGGAATTCTCGCGACGGTCCTCGCCGCGATCCGCCTGCGCCCGGCCGTCTGATATTCTCCCCGCGCTTTCGCATGAAGAATCGACTCTTCCGGACGAAGTCGCTGGACTCGATCCTCGCCGACGCGGAGGAGCCGGCGCATCGACTCAAGCGCGCGCTCGGACCCATCCAACTGATCGCTCTGGGCATCGGGGCCATCATCGGCGCCGGGATCTTCGCGGGAATCGGCAGCGCGGCGGCGGGCGGAGCCCACCATGCCGGGGCGGGAACCGCCCTGGTCGTCTCGATCCTGATCACGGCGATCGGCTGCGGCTTCTGTGCGCTCTGTTACGCCGAATTCGCCTCGCTCGTCCCCATCTCGGGCTCGGCGTACACCTACTCTTACGCCACCCTGGGCGAGTTCCTCGCCTGGATCATCGGCTGGGACCTCATCATCGAGTACGCGGTGGGCAACGTGGCCGTCGCCATCTCGTGGTCGGGGTATTTCCAGGAACTGCTGCGCGTCGTGGGCCTGGGGATTCCGGACTGGCTGGGGATCGATTATCGAAGCGCGTCGCAGGCGGCCGAGCAGGTGAAGGCCGCGATGGCGCAGGGGCCCGAAGCGCTCGACGCACTGGGCGACGCGACCATCCGCGCGGGCCAGGCCTTCGGGCACGCGCCCAGGATCCTCGGCATTCCGGTGATTCTCAACTTTCCCGCCTTCGCGATCGTGGGTGTCATCACGACCATTCTCGTGATCGGCATCCGCGAGAGCGCGTGGTTCAACACCTCCATGGTGGTGCTGAAGCTCGCCATCATCGGCTTCTTCGTGATCTTCGGCGCGTTCTATGTCGAGCCCGAGAACTGGCGTCCGTTCGCGCCCAACGGCACGCTCGGCATCTTCTCGGCCGCGGCCATCATCTTCTTCGCGTACATCGGCTTCGACGCCGTCTCCACCGCGTCCGAAGAGGCGAAGAATCCCAAGCGCGACATGCCCATCGCCATCATCGCGAGCTTGGTGATTTGCACCGTCATCTACATTGCGGTGGCGATCGTGCTGACCGGAATGCTGCCGTGGACGCAGCTCGGTACCGCGGAGCCGCTCGCGACCGCGTTCTCGGGGCGCGGCATGACGTGGCCCACACTCATCATCGCGTTGGGGGCGGTATTCGCCACGACCTCGGTATTGATCGTGTTCCAACTCGGGCAGCCGCGCATCTTCTTCTCGATGGCGCGCGACGGGTTATTGCCCAGGTGGGCGGCGTCGGTACACCCGCGCTTCCGCACCCCCTACAAGACCACCATCGTCACGGGTGTGTGCGTGGCGCTCTTGGCGTCCGTCGCCAATATCAACGAGGTGGTCGAGCTCACCAACATCGGGACACTGTTCGCGTTCGTGCTGGTGTGCATCGGCGTCACCGTGCTGCGGTTCCAGGAGCCCGAGCGCGAGCGGCCGTTTCGCGTGCCGCTGGGGCCGTTCCTGTTTCCCGCCCTCGGCGTGGTTTCGTGCATATTCCTGATGATCCACCTGCCCCCGGCGTCGTGGTGGCGCTTCATCGGCTGGCTGGTGCTCGGGATGGCGATCTACTTCGCGTTCGGGTACAACCACAGCGCCGTGGGACGTACCCACGGTCGACCGGAAAGACCGACCGCGGTCCAGCGCGTGGTCGCGTTCGGCTTCCTACTCGCGGGAGTGGGATTGTTCGTGATTCCGCACGACGCGGGCCCGTCGGAATTGATGGCACTGGCCATGGACTCCAACGCGCGCGCGGCGTTTGGACTCACCATGATCGCGGTGGGCGTGACCGCGGCCGTCGTCGGCGGGTTCCGCATGGGGACGCGCACGTCGAACGCGCCGCGCGCGTAATCGTTGTCGCATGAATCTCACCGTTCTGGCACTCGCGTTCATCGTGCTTTTGGTCGTCGCCTACCGTCTGTACGGCGGCTGGGTGGCGAAGCACTTCGCCCTCGACGACGCGCGCGAGACCCCCGCGCACAAGCACGCGGACGACGTCGATTTCGTCCCCATTCGTCCGTTCTACTTGTTCGCGCAGCATTTCTCGGCCATCGCCGCGGCCGGTCCCATCGCGGGCCCCATCCTCGCCTGCCAAGCCTTCGGGTGGTTGCCGTGTCTCATCTGGATCAGCCTGGGCGTGGTGCTGATCGGCGCCGTGCACGATTTCTCGACGCTGGCGGCGAGTGTCCGCCACGG
>JAKEHA010000359.1 GCA_022615275.1 Candidatus Latescibacterota bacterium | reverse complement strand
GCCCATCGACGCCACTACGGCCGCGAGTGTCAGCAACACGAAAATCGAAACGAGCCGTGCTCTCATGTGGCGAATTTCCTCCTAGAGCGTAACTGCGGGGGCCGACTCACCGGTACGGCGTCCGGGGCGACCTTTACTTCAATGGTTCTGTATCCAGCAACCCATTTTTGGCGGGTTGGCGAGTCCGAAATCCGAATGCTTGGGCTGATTTGTTAGTCCCGGGCGGTTTCCATGGGGGCCGCCGAGGTGGGTCGTTGGGATCCATGCTCGGGGATGGACCTGTCGAACGCCCTCATTTAAAGAGACCGGGAGCCGAGTGTCAAGGCGAATTTTCCGGCGCGGCCGGGCAACCGGGCCTGGATCAGGCGCTTAGGCGACTTCGCCCGGCTACCAGAAAAACGACTCGGGGTCGACGTCCCAGCGCAGCTCGATGCCGCTCGCCCCGCGGCGCGACTCGGTCAGGCGCTTGAACACGGCCAGCGCGGCGTCCTTGTGCGACTGCGAGATTGCCCCCTTCAAGAGGATCTGCTCACGGAAGCGATTCTTGACGCGCGCAACCAAAGGCGGCGACGGCCCCAAGACCGCGACCCCGCTGCCGGCCAGGTCGTCGCGCAAGGTGCCGGCCCACGCTTCCATGAACGCCGCCAGCGCGGGCGCGTCCGTGCCGCTGCACGACGCCAGGACGATGCGAGCGTACGGCGGATAGCCGAGTTGCCGGCGCAACGCGAGCTCTTCGTCCATGAAGCCGTCGTAGTCGTGCGCGCACAGGTAGCGAAACACGGCGTGGTCGGGCGTATAGGTCTGGATGACGACGCGCCCGGAGCCGTCCGCGCGTCCCGCGCGCCCCGCGACTTGAGTGAGTTGCTGAAACGTGCGCTCCGCGGAGCGAAAATCGGGAAAGTTCAAGCCCTCTTCGGCGCTCACCACGCCGACGAGTCCCACGCCCGGAAAATGGTGCCCCTTGGTGACCATCTGCGTCCCGAGCAATATCGGGTAATGACCCGAGCCGAATTCCTCCAGGATGTGTCGGTGCCCTTCCTTGCCCGACGTGGTGTCGGCGTCCATGCGCAAAACACCCACGCCCGGGAACATCGACTTCAATTCCAGCTCGACGCGCTGCGTGCCCACCCCGGTGTAGCGCAGGAGCCGGCTTTTGCACGCGTCGCACTGTCGTGGCGTCGCGCGCGAGAAGCCGCACAGGTGGCATTTCATTCTGTCGTCGACGCGGTGGAAGGTGAGCGACACGTCGCAGTTCTTGCACATCGCCACCCAGCCGCAGGCCGAGCACTGGACGGTGCGCGCGTGGCCGCGCTTGTTCAAGAACACGATGACCTGGCGACCCGCGCCGACGGTGCGCTCGATGTGCTCGGAGAGCTTGGGCGAAAGCACGGCTCCGCGCGCGTCGGGCTCGCGCATGTCGACGATCTCGATCGCGGGCAGCACGCCTCCGGCGACGCGCTCGAAGAGGCGGGCGCCCGCGTATTTTCCCTCCCGCGCCCAGCGCATCGACTCCGCCGACGGCGTGGCCGACCCCAATAACACTGCCGCCTTCTCCATCTTGCCGCGCACCAGGGCGACGGCGCGCGCGTGGTAGCGCGGCTTGTCGTCCTGCTTGTAGGAATCGTCCTGCTCTTCGTCGACGACGAGCAGGCGCAGATCGCGCACCGGGCTGAACACGGCCGAGCGCGGACCGACCACGACGCGGTGCTCGCCGCGCTCGATGCGCTCCCAGATCTCGAAGCGCTCGGGGCCGGTCAGCCGGCTGTGAATGATGGCGACCAGGTCGCCGAAGGCGCGCCGGTAGCGCGCGGTGGCCTGCGGCAAGAGCCCGATCTCCGGCACCAATACGATGCACCCGCCGCCGGCCTCCACCACGTGGCGCGCCGCGCGTAGGTAGACTTCCGTTTTGCCGCTGCCGGTGACACCGTGGATCAGCATGGGGCGGAATTCTCTCGCCCCCAGCCCGTCGAGCACGAGCGCGAGTGCGTGCTCCTGCTCGGGGTTGAGCTTCTCGACGCGCGCTTCGAGCGAATCGAGCGACGATACCGCGGTTACCGGATCGATGCGCGCGATTCCGCGTGAGACCAGTCCGTCGATCACGTCGCGCGCGTAGTCCCATTCTTCGAGAATCACGGGCACGGCCGCTTCGCCGCCCGCGCTCACCAATTCGGTGAGCAGGGCGAACTGCCGCTTGGCGCGTGATAGCGACTTGCGCACGGCCGCGAACGCGTCGCTGGTTTCACCGCCGAGACGCAACGCCTCGTCGACGATGCGCAAGAGGCCGGTCGGCTTCGCCTTGACCTTGGCGCGGCGCATGCTGGGCGGGAGCACCGACTGCATCGCTTCGCCGCGCGAGCACCCGTAATAAGATGCGATCCAGCGCGCCAGATCGAGCAACGCAGGTGCGGCGAACGCATCCGCCACCTCGCGAATCGCGCGCGTGCGCGCGACGTCGCTCTGTTCCAGGAGATCGACCACGACGCCGCTCAACTCGCGCTTGCCGAACGGTACCGCGACGCGACAACCGACGCTTACGCACCCCAACAGGCCTTCCGGAATCTGGTAGGTGAAGGGCTGGTCGACTGGGATCGGAAGTACGACGCGCGCGAAGCGCGGGACGTTGGACGACGCTGGCGTGGGATCGGGCCGCATGCGCGGCAGTATAGCACCGGCTCGCGACGATTCCTCCCGGCGGGTCAACGATAGAGCGCTTTTATCGCGCCCCAGGTCGATGCCTCCGTCGGGAGCGGCGTCCCGAAATTACCCGTGCCGTCCGTCTGGTAGTACCAGTCGAAACCAACCGTCAACGTTTGAATGGTCCCGTTGATCGCCGTGATCACCCACGCCCCGTAGTAACCGTTGTCGCCGCGGAAGAAGACGGCGTCGCCGACACCGACGCCGGGGACGGGAAAGTCGGGGTCGCTGTATGCGAAAACCGTCGCGTCCATGACGGTGGTCGGGTCGATCGGCCCGGCGCGGTAGACATCGGTATTGACTCCGACAGGCCCCCAGTCGATGCGATCGCCGTAGACCCACAGGAGCGTCGAGCTCTGGTAGCTAACCGCGCCCGTGAGCTCGTTGGGGGCACTCCCCCAGGTGAACGTGTCGATGAGCGGTGTGACGCCCTCCGCGTGGCCGGTTATCACGACGGCCATCGACGTCGATCCGGCAAGGAGCGTGATCGTCAGGGTGAAGGCGAGCGCAAACTTCTTGGCGGTCATGTGTTACCTCCTAGGGTTATCGTCCAGGGGCCGTTGTCTCCCCCCATTGAGTAACGCCGGGAAATCGCGGTGAAGTGATCATGCCTTTTCTAGGACCGCCTCTCCGATATGCGGATCGGGCGGGCCCATGGAGGCAAAAAAACGGTGCCCCCGGTGCAACGATTCTGTCACTCGAGGATTGTACCTTCATAACCGCGACGCCTGACTTTGAACGAAGAAGCGCTACTCCGAGATATCAAGAGGGATCCCCACAAGTTCGGGGAGCTCTACGAGGCGTTTTACAAGGAAATCTTCGGCTATGCACTCCGGAGAACGGGGCAATACGAAGCGGCCAGGGACATCGCCGCCGAGACGTTCCTGAAGGCGTACGCCGGCATTGGCAATTTCAGGTGGCGGAACACGTCGCTTCTGTACTGGTTGTACGCGATTGCAACCAACGAGATCAACAGGTACTACCGGAGCCGCACGTACACGCCCGAGTCGCTGAACCGGATCCAGGAGGAGTACGGTGTGGACCTGACGGACTATTCAAACGCCGAGACTGACCGGATTCTGTTGGAAGAAGAGATGCGCAAGCACCAGGAGTTCGCGAACGTGCAGGCCCTCGTCGCAACGCTCGATCCGAAGTACCAGGATGTCATCTCGCTCAGGTACTACGAGCAGAAATCGATCCGGGAGATCGCCATCATCCTGGGCAAGAAGGAAGGCACCATCAAGTCACTTCTCTCGCGAGGGCTCGACAAGGTGAGAGAACGGCTCACAGGTGATTGACATGAAAAAAGAAGAGGTAGATTCCCTGCTCAGCAAGCTGGACGTGCCCCACCCCGAACACTTGGAGCACCCGCAGGAGCTAAAGATGCCCCTGCTCGGCTACAAGAAATCGTCGCGAGCAGGATTGTGGTTGCTGGCGCTGCCGGTCACCTTCCTGTTGGCCGCGTACCTTAAATACCGCGTGGGTGCTGTCTCCTCCGCGGTGGATGCGTTCGAGCGCGTCTTCGATTCGATCGCCGACCACGCCGTGCTCACCTATCTCATCCCGCTGATCTTCGTCGGGCTGCCGCTGCTGGTGATGGCCATCAATCTGCTCGCGATCTGCCATTTTTCATCCGACCGGGACACGAAGGCCCTGGTCGTCACCATCAAGTTTCGCCCGCTTAACATCGTCGTCTTCTTGATCGCGTTCGCGGTGCTCGTTTACGCCTTCTTGCCCGACGCTTTGCCTTGAGAGGAGCCATGCATGAAGAGGACTCTGTTCATTTCGATAGTGTGCTCCATGATCCTGTCCGGTTTCGCACATGCTCAATCACCACCCGATGCGCTACCGGCGAAGTTCGATGCTATGCTGTCGACGCTGTTCAAAGCCGGTGCGCCGGGAGCCGCCGTGTTGGTGGCGCGCAGCGAACGTGTGATCTACTCGCGCGCGTTCGGCGTGGCGAACATGGAGCTGAACGTTCCCCTGCAGGCCGGCTCCGTGTTCAAGATCGGTTCGATCACCAAGCAATTCACCGCGGTGGCGATTCTGCAGCTGGCGGAACAGGGCAAGCTGGGCCTGCAGGACGACATTACCCGCTTCATTCCCGACTATCCGACCGGCGGGCGTAGGATCACCATCGAACATCTCCTGACCCACACGTCGGGCGTCTGGAACTACTCGAGCATGGAGGACACCCCCAAGCGGGGCGCGGTGGATTTCACGCCCGTCGAGATGATCGATCGATTCAAGAACCAGCCGATGCGTTTCGATCCCGGGACGAAATGGGAATACAGCAACTCAAACTACGTTCTGCTCGGCGCGATCATCGAGAAGATCACCGGGATGACGTACGGCGATTATCTCGCGGAGAAGATTTTCAAGCCGGCCGGCATGTACAACTCGCTGTATGCCAGTGACATCCGACTCGTCACGAACCGTGCCGACGGTTATTCGATGAGCGAGGACGGCGTCGTGAACGCCGCCTACCTCAGTATGACCCAACCCTACGCAGCCGGCTCGATTCTCTCGACGGTCGAGGATCTCTTCAGATGGAAACAGGCGCTTCGGTCGGGCAAGCTGATCGGGCGAGACACCCTTCAGAAGGCGTGGACGAGGAGCAAGCTGGCCGACGGCACCGAAACAAGTTACGGCTACGGCTGGCGGATGGGATACATCCAGGAATCCCGCAGCCTCTGGCACGGCGGCTGGATCAACGGCTTCTTCACGATGGCGTTGTACCTGCCCGACGAAGACGTCTTCGTGGCCGTGCTCTCGAATTGTGATACCGACTCACCGGACGATGTCGTCGCCCGGCTCGCGGCGCTGGCGATCGGGCGGCCCTATGAATACACGTCCATTCACCTTGCCCCCGACGCCATCCCGGGATATGAGGGCGTTTACGAGAATGGCAGCGGGCAGATGCGCGTGATCACCGCCGCGGAAGACCGGGTTTACTTTCAATCCGGTTACGCGCCGAAAATCAGCGTGCAAGCGTATCAACCGGACCGCTTCTTCTTCGAAGACGACGTATTTCTCACGCTGGCATTCGAACGGAATGACGCCGGCAAGGTCGACAAGCTCGTCACCCGAAGCCGCCAGCGCATCGAAGTATGGAAGAAGACCGACAGGCCGATTCCGTCGCCGGACGGAGTCACACTCGACGAGACGTCCTTGATGCCCTTGATCGGCGAGTACGAGGTAAACCCGGAGTTCACGTTTGCCGTCACGCGCGAGGGAGCACGCCTGTACCTGCAGGCCACGGGACAAGAAAAGCTTGCGCTGTTTGCTGAATCCGAAACGAAGTTCTTCCTGAAGGTGAACGACGCCCAGCTGGAGTTCGTCAGGGACGGTGCGGGCATCGTCCAGAAAGCCATCGTCTCGCAAGGCGGCAGGACGACGGACGCGAAGAAGGTCAGGTAGCCTCCAAGTCGTTGCTGTGATTTCCGGCCGCTTCCGTGGATCAGCCTTCGGGATGTCGCTTGGTCGGGCAGAGAGCGGCTACTCAAACACGGCCTCGCGCGGCAACTTCCTTTCCATCGGCTTCCTCCTGCCGGCCCGTCGACAACGAAACGCGGCCGCGCTGCGCGATCGCGCGCCCCAACAGGACCGAGTCGCGGTCCGCTTCGGCGCGAGCGATGAAGCCGGGTAGAATACTCAGGATGGAGTCGTACTTCGCGGCCAGGAACAGCGGCTCGACCGTGACCCGCATGGACTCGCCAGCGTCCGAACCGGTCGGTCGCCGCTGCACGACGGGACCGGAGAGCAATAGTGCGAGAACGGCGCCGGAAAGCGCGACGGCGGTTCGGAACATGGTTGGGACGAAGTCTAGTCGATCGTCGCCGTAACCTCCAAGTGCCCTTCGCCGATCGCGGCGCCGGCGGCTAGCGTGGACCGGAGGGGAGAGGCGGCTGGGCTGGGGGCTCGTGCCAAAGAGTCCTTCGGCCCATCCGGAGCAAAGCCCGGTTGCCGATCGATCTCGGCGGCCGGGCCTCGTTCCTGCGTCGCGATTCGCCTAGCGATAGAGCGCTTTGACTTGGCCCCACGTTACGCGCCGAACGGGTGTCGAGCACCCGTCATTGTTCAGCGTCAACGTGCCATCCCCCTCGAAGCCGCCGTCGTCGAATGTGCTGCACGTCAGGACGACGGTGCTCCCAGCCGCGACGAACCCATCCTCCCCCGCGTTCGTGGCCGAATTGTCGTAGAACTCGGTCTTCTCCGCCGTCAATAACGATGGGCCCATTGTGGAGTCTTCCACGAAGAGACCGCCGCCCTCCTTGGCGGAGTTTTCCCGAACGACGCAGTCGATCAAGGACACGGTGGCGTCCAGGACGTATAGCGCACCGCCGAGGTTTCCCGCCGACCCGTCGACGAATGTACATCGCGTGAACGTCGCCGTCGCGTCCCAGAAACTGACACCGGCGCCGCGTTGCGCGGAGTTCGACACGAACTGGCAATCAACGGCGGTCAGCGACGCGGACGTCCCGCAGTAGATTCCGCTGCTAGTGTTGCCCGATATCGTGCACCTAGTCAGAGCAGGGCCGGACCCGGTCGAGGTCCAAATCCCGTGTCCAACGTTGTCCGCTATCGTGCAGTCGGTCATCAATACGTCGGCGTTGTCCTGAAAGCAGAGTCCGGAACCGCCATTGACCGCCGAATTCTGGGAAATGGTGCAATTCACGAATGAGGGGGCGGAGGTCGACGCGCAATAGACTCCACCGCCGTTGCGGGCGGCCGAGTTCAATGTGATAATGCAGTGTTCGATCGTCGGCGACGAGGCATCGAAACACAACAGTCCTCCCCCGTCCCCCTGCACCGAGCCGCTGGGCGCACTCCCCCCGGTGATGGTGAAGCCCTCGATGCGCGTCGTATTGGCCGCAAGCCGAATGTAGAACACGCGGTTCTGTTGTTGCGCGTCGATCGTCACACTGCTCGGATCGCCCGATTCACTTCGCAGGCAGACGCGCGACTTCACTCGGATGTCGGACTCGTAGTAGGTACCGCTCGCCACGAGCACCGTGTCGCCGGCCGTGGCAAGAGCAATGCCCCCCTTGATCGTGGCCGCGTCACCGGGTACACGCCATGTTCGGGCGGCGACGACTTGCACGAAGAATGCACTCGACAGAACGACGCCAGCAAGCCACCACAGCGCTCTTTTCTTCACGAGTATCACCTCGACGATTGCGACACCGCAGCGGATCCGACTACCTCAAAAGGACCATCTTTTGCGCGACGACCCGGCCCTCCGTCTTCAAGCGGTAGAAATACACGCCCGAGTCGACGGGGTTTCCGTGTCCATCTCTCCCATCCCACTCCACGTCGTTCAATCCCGCCGACACCAACTTGCTCTCCAACGTCCTGATCAGCCGGCCCGCGACATCGAAAACAGATATGTTGACCCAGGAATCCCTCGGAACGGAAAACGCGATCGTGGTCTTGGGGTTGAACGGATTCGGGCGATTCTGGTACAGCGCGAGCGGTACCGGCCGTGTCGACACGGTGACGATCTGGGACCTCGCCTCGGAACCGTCCGGGCGCACGGCGGTCAACATATAGCGGTAGTGCTCGTCGGGCTGCACGTCGCCATCGACGTACGTCCTTGACGACGGTGGCAGCATACCGCCCCGAGGAATCGACGGTTCGCCGTCCTTCGACGCGACGCTGCGATAGAGTCTGAATCCGTCGATGGGCTCGTCCCATTGGACATCCCATGTGAGCCGCACACCGGCGTCGACCACTTCGGCCCGAAAGCCGCGGAAGTAGATCGCGACCGTCGTCGAATCGATGATGATGCTGAGGCGAATGTCGCTCCCTTCTTCCAAGATGTCGACGATGCTCACATCGGTTTCGAAACCCGTGTTGTCGCGACTCGACGGGTCTGAAAAGCCGTCAAAGTGGGTATTGAGCGAGTCCCCCGGATAGGGGTCGCCGCTGTCTCCGAGCTCGCGAAAATATTCCCGACGGTTGGGCAGCGGGTAGTACATGGTCATGTGGTTCAACCCGTCCGCTTGTTCGAGCGCAATGCGGAACCACCCCCCGCCGCCCGACGCGTGTGGAACTAGCCGCGCCGCCGCCGCCGAGAACATGGTCTCGTCGACATGCCAGATCAGCAGCCCGTGTCCGGGGAGGTGGGAGTCGAATCCGACGTTTTGTCGGTTCTCGAGGAGGAAGTATTCCTGACCCGGAATGCCGTCGCGCCAGACCTTGTAGACGACCGGGGCGGTTTCAGCGGGCGGGATCGTGACGTCGTACATGTTGTTGCTGACGACGATGGGCGCCACCCACCCGAGCGCGATCTTGCTCCACGCCGACATGTGGTACGGCCCCGTCCTCGCGGCACCCGCGGAACCGTACCCCATCAGATCCCAGTAGCCGACGCCCCAGGTCGGCCCGCCGGAGTCGTAGAGGTCCGGCAGACCGAGTAGATGCCCGTACTCGTGGGCCGTGATTCCGAAAAACGCCTGCAACGTGTCAACTCCGGTCGAGTCCAGAACCATCTCGGGTTGGATCGAGAATCCGTCGATTTGAACGTACCCCCCACCGACCCGTGGGTCGTCCGTGTCGAACGGCGGCGAGAACTTGGTGGCATAGGGCCAGAAATCGGCGGAGTTGAAGGTGTCGGGGCCCATGAGCCCGGCGTGAAAGACGATGCACGCGTCGACGATTCCGTCGTCGTCCCCCGAGTTGGGGACACCGTCCGGCCCGTCGGCGTCGAACTTTCCGAAGTCGACGGTGGGATCGGCCAACACGAGCGTCGTGAGGACCAGCCCTTGAGCGCCACCGCTGAGTCCGTAGTTGCCGTCATCAAACGTGGAATGGTTTTCGAAAGTCCGAAACCGACGGTCGCCACGGGCCCCGCGACGAGCGCGCCCGTCATGACGGCGGTGCCCGCCAGCTCGCCGGCGACGCCGAGGTAGTTCGGGTGATCCAGAAGGCGATACGGGCCGTGCGTCACGCGCGAGGCGCCAGTGACGACGATGACGCGGAACGTCCACGCGGGCCCGAGCGCGAGAATCGCCCACCACTTGAGCAGCTTGCCGGCGACGAACACGGCGAGACCGCCCGCCATGATGGCCGGCG